>NZ_JBIXLM010000024.1:0-68042 GCF_045798545.1 Paeniglutamicibacter sp. ORCA_105
CGTGCTCGCCGACCACCAGCAGCGTGGGCTCGTTGATGCGGGCCGCGACGTCGCGCACCGTCGCGGTGATCGAGGCGCCATAGGCCTCGCGCAGGGTGCTGCGTGAGGTGAAACCGGAGAAATAGCGCCGGTGCTGGTCAACGACATAGGAGCGCATCGCCGGGTCCCTGGACTTGAGCATGGCCAGCGACATCACGTCGGTGACCAGGCGCGAGCGCAGCAGCGCCTCGCCCGCTGCGGCAGGCAGCCTTTCCCCGGCGGCGTAGTACGCCCCCGCAGCCCGGGACATCGCCGCCTGGCTGCCCTCCAGCGCGGGCTCGCAGATCGGGTTGATGAGCACCAATTGTGCAAAGGAACCCGGGTGCCGCGCCAGGTACGTTGCGGCGACGATGGTGCCGAAGGAGTGCCCAAGCAGGATGGTCTCCGGGCCCAGTCCCAACTGCCCGCGCAGCGCGCCGATGACCTCGCCGTAGCCTGCCACGTCGTGGCGCGGGGCCGCCGCGGGGGAACCTGCGTTTGGATCCCCGGTGAAGGGCGTCGAGGCGCCGAAGCCGGGCAGGTCAGGCACGATGATCGCGTAGTGAGGCAGCTGATCGATGATGCGGGCCAGGCCGTGGTGGTCGCCGCGGAAGCCGTGAACCGCCAGGATGACGCCGCGGCAGGGGCCCAGGGCCGGGTACATCCAGCTGGAAACCTCCGAGCCGTGGATGTGGTGGATGCTTTTCAGGGCGCGGCGCGAGGCATGCGGCGGGATCGGGAGCATGCCTCCAGCCTATCCGCTGCGCTGGTCTGAACGGGTGAATGCGCGCGGAAACGGGCACACATGCGGCTCCGGTTCGGCAACGATTCGCCTACGCTTCACCCGCGGGGCTATGCGGTCGCGCCGGTGCCCCGGTAATGTCGACAAGACCATGTGAAGCACGCTTTACGCCCACTGCAACACCGAAGGATGGCCCCACCGTGGAAGCCGCAGCGTCCCACCGATCCCAACTGGCGGCACTGCGCGCCCGGCCCGGAGCCAAGGTGCTCATCGTGGGCGGTGGCATCAACGGCGTGGCGACCTTCCGCTACCTGGCGCTGCAGGGGGTCGACGTGGCGCTGGTGGAACGCGGCGACTACTGCCAAGGTGCCTCGGGCGCCTCCTCGCACATGATCCACGGCGGCATCCGCTACCTGGAAAACGGCGAATTCCGCCTGGTCCACGAGGCGGTGCGGGAACGCAACACGCTGCTGGAGATCGCGCCGCACTACGTCAAGCCCCTGCGCACCACCGTCCCGATCTTCTCCACCTTCTCCGGGCTCCTGGCCGCCCCGTTGCGCTTCGTGACCCACCGACCCGGGCTGCGGGCCGAACGCGGGGCGCTGCTGATCAAGATCGGCTTGGTCATGTACGACTTGTTCGCCGGGGCCATCGGCCGCAACACCCCCTGGCACCGGTTCCGCGGGGCCAAGGCCTCCCTCGCGGTGCTCCCGAAGCTGCGGACCGACGTGAAGTACACCGCCACCTACTTCGACGCCTCGGTGCACAATCCCGAGCGGCTCACCCTGGACGTGCTGCGCGACGGGCTGGAGGCAAATCCGCACGCGAGGGCCAGCAACTACGTGGCCCTCATCGGGCACGGCGAGCGCGGGGCGCACTTGCGCGACGAGCTCACCGGGGAGGAGTTCGACTTCGACGCCCAGGTCATCGTCAACGCCACCGGGGCCTGGGTGGATGAGACCAATGCGGTGATCGGCACCCCGAGCCGCTTCATGGGCGGGACCAAGGGCAGCCACATCGTGCTGGATCATCCCGAGCTGCTGGCCGCCTGCGACGGGCGGGAGATCTTCTTCGAGCACTCCGACGGGCGCATCGTGTTGATCTACCCGCTGGGGGACCGGGTGCTGGTGGGCACCACGGACATCGACGCGGACATGGGGGAACCGGCGCGCTGCACCGATGCGGAAGTCGCGTACTTCTTCGAGCTGATCGGCCACGTCTTCCCCTCCATCAAGGTCGGTGAGGAGCAGATCGTCTACAGGTTCTCCGGGGTGCGCCCGCTGCCGAGCCATGAGAACACCGCCCCCGGATTCGTCTCACGGGACTACCGGATCGAGCACTCGCGGCTGGCCGGGGGCACCCCGATGCTTTGTCTGGTCGGCGGGAAGTGGACGACGTTCCGCGCGCTGGGCAAGACGCTGGGCAACAAGGTGCTGGCCGAACTCGGGGTCTCCCCGACTCCCGGCACCCGCATGCTTCCCATCGGCGGGGGACGGGACTACCCCAAGACCCCGGCGGAACTGGAGGCCTGGTTCGCCCAGCGCGCCGCACTGGCGCCGCGGGCGCGGCTCGAGGTGCTGCTGCAGCGCTACGGCACCCGCGCCGACGCCGTGCTGGAACACATTGGCCCCCACGACCCGACGCTGCCCGGGTGTCCGGAACTCTCCGCGGCCGAGGTGCGCTACCTGGGCACGCACGAGCAGGTCGGGACGCTGGCCGACGTGTTCATCCGCCGCACCTCGCTGGCCTTCCGGGGACGGGTCACCGAGTCGCTGCTGGCCCAGGTGGCCGAAGCGCTGGCACCCGTGCTCGGCTGGGACGCGGCCGAAACCGCAGCGCAGGTCGATGACTGCCGGCGCGTGCTCACCGAGGAGCACGGGGCGCATGTGGCCCTGAGCAACGCCTGACACCGCGCACCGCACGACGCTTTCCGCCGTCGAGCGCCACCCCCCTCTGAACGGCACCTTTGAAAGGCACCGACATGAACAAGTACGTCATCGCGATCGACCAGGGCACCACCAGTTCCCGGGCCATCGTCTTCGACCATGCCGGCACCGTGGTCTCCACGGGACAGATGGAACACGAGCAGATCTTCCCGCATGCGGGATGGGTTGAGCACGATGCCGTGGAGATCTGGAACAACGTCCGCAAGGTCATCGGCATCGCACTGGCCGAAGCCAACCTCACCCGGCACGACATTGCCGCCGTGGGCATCACCAACCAGCGCGAAACCACCGTGGTGTGGGACAGGCGCACCGGCAAGCCCATCCACCACGCCATCGTCTGGCAGGACACCCGCACCCAGGGCATCGTCGAGGAGCTGGCCGCCGACGGGGGAGTCGACCGGTACAAGGAACGCGTGGGCCTGCCGCTGGCACCCTACTTCTCCGGCACCAAGGTCAAATGGATCCTGGACAACGTGGAGGGCGCCCGCCAGGAGGCCGAGGCGGGGAACCTGCTCTTTGGCACCACCGACACCTGGGTGACCTGGAACCTGACCGGCGGCACCGATGGCGGGGTGCACATCACCGACGTCACCAACGCCTCGCGCACGCTGTTCATGGACCTGGAGAAGCTGGAGTGGGACCAGGGGATCCTGGCCGACTTCGGGGTGCCGGTCTCCATGATGCCCGCCATCAAGTCCTCCTCCGAGGTCTACGGAACCGTGCACACCTCGCAGCTTCTGCGCGAGGTGCCGATCGCCGGGATCCTGGGCGACCAGCAGGCGGCCACGTTCGGGCAGGCTGCCTTCGAGGCCGGGGAGGCCAAGAACACCTACGGCACCGGCTGCTTCCTGATCTTCAACACCGGGACGGAAATCGTCCGCTCCAGGAACGGCCTGCTGACCACCCTGGGCTACAAGCTGGGCGACGCCGCACCGGTCTATGCGCTGGAAGGGTCGATCGCCGTGGCCGGTTCGCTGGTGCAGTGGCTGCGCGACAACATCGGGATGATCTCCACCGCCGCGGAGGTCGAGGAGCTGGCAGCCAGCGTGGAGGACAACGGCGGGGTGTACATCGTGCCCGCATTCTCCGGGCTCTTCGCCCCCTACTGGCGTGCGGACGCGCGCGGGGCCATCGTGGGGTTGACCCGCTACGCGAACAAGAACCACATTGCCCGGGCGGCCCTGGAATCCACCGCCTTCCAGACCCGGGAAGTGCTGGATGCCGTGAACGCCGATTCCGGGGTCCCGCTCACCGAACTCAAGGTCGACGGCGGCATGGTCGCCAACGACGGGCTGATGCAATTCCAGGCGGACCTGCTCGGGGTTCCGGTGATCCGCCCCAAGGTCACCGAGACCACCGCGCTGGGGGCCGCCTACGCCGCCGGGCTGGCCGTCGGCTTCTGGAAGGACCTCGGGGAGCTGGGCGCCAACTGGTCCGAGGACAAGAGATGGGAACCGGCCATGGAACCGGCGGAGCGCGATCGGCAGTTGCGCCTGTGGAAGAAGGCCGTCACCCGCACCTTCGACTGGGTCGATCAGGACGTGCTGTAGGCCACTGCGGCTGGCCCCCGGGGGCGGGCGTGCATCCGGCGCGCCCGCGGGGCCGGCGCCTTGTGGGGTAGAATATGGGGCATGAACGCAGTGCTCTTGCTAAGTTAGCCGCATGGGATAAACACCCCCCATGCGGCCGCCCCTTGCATGCAAGGGGCTTTTGTGTGTCAGGGGGCCTACGCCGCCGATGCACGCCAGCAACCAGCAGGACAGCCACGTTCCACCCACAGGCGCATGAACAGAAGAAGGCGAAACCCGATAGTGAGCACCCAGCCGACCGGCACCGAAACCGCTGACAACGAGTCCACCGCAGCGGCCTACAGCTTCCAGGAGATGGAAGCCAAGTGGGCCCCGGTGTGGGACAAACTCGGGGTCTTCACGCCCAAGGACGACGGCAGCGCCGAACGCCGCTATGTGCTTGACATGTTTCCCTACCCCTCCGGCGACCTGCACATGGGCCACGCCGAGGCCTTCGCCATGGGAGATGTCGTCTCCCGCTACTGGCGCCAGCAGGGCTATGACGTGATGCACCCGATCGGCTGGGACTCCTTCGGGTTGCCGGCCGAGAACGCTGCCATCAAGCGCAACGCCCACCCCGCCGAGTGGACCTACAAGAACATCGACACGCAGGCCGCCAGCTTCAAGCGCTATGCGATCTCCGCCGACTGGGACCGCCGCATCCACACCTCGGATCCGGAATACTACCGCTGGACCCAGTGGCTGTTTACCCGCTTCTACGAAAAGGGCCTGGCCTACCGCAAGAACCACCCGGTGAACTGGTGCCCCACCGACCAGACCGTGCTGGCCAACGAGCAGGTCGTCAACGGCGCCTGCGAACGCTGCGGAACCGTAGTCACCAAGAAGTCGCTGAACCAGTGGTACTTCAAGATCACCGATTACGCCGACCGCCTGCTCGATGACATGGAAGAGCTCAAGGGCCACTGGCCCGAGCGCGTGCTGGCCATGCAGAAGAACTGGATCGGCCGCTCGGAGGGTGCCCACGTCGACTTCGTCATCGAGGCCGCCGGCGGCAAGGAAGCCCACAAGACCACGGTCTTCACGACCCGCCCGGACACCCTGCACGGCGCCACGTTCTTCGTGGTCGCCGCCGACGCCGAGCTGGCGAACGAACTGGTCACCGAGGAACACCGCGAGGCCCTGGAGGCCTACCAGGAGCAGGTCAAGGCGCTGAGCGAGATCGAGCGCCAGGCCACCGAGCGCGAAAAGACCGGTGTGTTCACCGGCCGCTACGCCACCAACCCGCTCAACGGCGAGAAGCTGCCGGTCTGGGCCGCTGACTATGTGCTGGCCGACTACGGAACCGGCGCGATCATGGCCGTCCCGGCGCACGACCAGCGCGACCTGGACTTCGCCCGCACCTTCGACCTGCCGGTGCGCGTGGTGCTTGACACCGGCGAAGAGGACCCGGCGGAGACCGGTGTTGCCACCGCCGGCGAGGGAACCCTGGTGAACTCCGGGGAGCTGGACGGCCTGCCCAAGGCCGAGGGCATCGCCCGTGCCATCGAGATCGTCGAGGCCGCGGGAACCGGCGAGAAGTTCGTGAACTTCCGCCTGCGTGACTGGCTGCTGAGCCGCCAGCGCTTCTGGGGAACCCCGATCCCGATCATCCACTGTGCGCACTGCGGCGAGGTCCCGGTTCCCGATGACCAGCTGCCGGTGCGCCTGCCGGATGACCTGCGCGGCGAACAGCTCGCCCCGAAGGGCACGTCCCCCCTGGCCGCGGCCGAGGACTGGGTCAACGTTCCCTGCCCGAAGTGCGGGGCCGCCGCCAAGCGCGACACCGACACCATGGACACCTTCGTGGACTCCTCCTGGTACTTCCTGCGCTTCGTCTCCCCGCACTACACCGAGGGACCGTTCGACCCGAAGGCCGTGCGCGACTGGATGCCGGTGGGACAGTACGTCGGCGGCGTCGAGCACGCCATCCTGCACCTGCTCTACTCGCGCTTCTTCACCAAGGTCATCTTCGACCTGGGCCTGATCGACGTGAAGGAACCCTTCAGCGCGCTGCTGAACCAGGGCCAGGTGCTCAACGGCGGAAAGGCCATGAGCAAGTCGCTGGGCAACGGCGTGGACCTGGGCGAGCAGCTGGACAAGTTCGGCGTCGACGCCGTGCGCCTGACCATGATCTTCGCCTCCCCGCCGGAGGACGACGTGGACTGGGCCGACGTTTCCCCGGGCGGTTCGGCCAAGTTCCTGGCCCGCGCCTGGCGCATGGCCCAGGACGTCGACAGCACCCCGGGAACCGACCCTGCCAGCGGCGACAAGGCGCTGCGCCAGGTCACCCACAAGGCAGTCCACGAGGCAGCCGGCATGCTCGAGGGCGGCAAGTTCAACGTCGTCGTCGCCAAGCTGATGGAGCTGGTCAACGCGACCCGCAAAACCATCGACTCCGGCGCGGGCGCGTCGGATCCGGCGGTCCGCGAGGCAGCAGAGTCCGTGGCCGTCATCCTCTCGCTCTTCGCCCCGTACACGGCCGAGGACATGTGGGCAGCGCTGGGCCACGAGCCCTCGGTCGCCAACGCCGGCTGGCCGACGGTCGATGAATCGCTGCTGGTCCAGGACACCGTCACCGCCGTCGTACAGATCAAGGGCAAGGTCCGGGCACGCCTGGAGGTCTCGGTCGACATCACCGCCGAGGAACTCGAGGCCCTGGCCCTGGCCGACGAGGCGGTCGTCCGCTACCTTGACGGCGCTGCCATCAACAAGGTCATCGTGCGTGCACCGAAACTGGTGAACGTGGTTCCTGCCTCCTAGGGGCGGCAGGTAGCCTACAGATATGGACGCCTCCCAGCCACCCCCCAATCCGCAGCGGCCCACCCGCACCGGCGGTTGGATGGGGCGGCTCTGGAAGCAGCGCGTTGCGGATCCCGCCCACCGTGCCCGCCCCGCCCGGGGCCTGGTTCCGGTGGGCGTGGTCAGCGACTCCGCCGCGGCGCTACCAGAGGACTGGGTGCGGCAGCATGCGCGTTTCCTGCGCGTGGTGCCCATGCCGGTGATGGTCGACGAGCAGATCTTCTCCGAGGGCACCGACGATGTGCCCACAGAGCTGGCCCTGGGCCTGGCGATGGGTAAGGCGGTGCGTACCTCGCGCCCGGCGCCGGGACAGATGCTGCGCGCCTACCGGGAACTCGCTGATGCCGGGGTGAAGGAAATCATTTCCATCCACCTTTCCTCGGCTCTCTCCGGGACGGTGGACGCCGCTCGCCTGGCGGCCGAGTCCTCGCCGGTACCCGTCACCGTCGTCGATTCACTCACCGTGGCCCTGGCAGAGGGCTTCACGGTGATGGACGTCGTGGAACTTGCCGCCGCAGGTGCGCCGCTGGCCGAGCTCGAGGCAGTGGCCAACCGCGCCGCCGAAAACCACGTGTACTTCGCCGTCCCCTCACTCGAGCAGCTGCGCCGCGGCGGGCGCATCGGCACCCTGGCCTCGGTGCTGGGCACGCTGCTGAACGTCAAGCCGATCCTTTCGGTGCGCGACGGGCAGATCGTCGCCCACGAAAAGGTGCGCACGCATTCGCGCACGCTGGCCCGACTGGTGGCCATTGCCCGCGACGAGGCGGCCGCCCGCGGGCCCGAGGCACGCCTGGCGGTGCACTACTTCGGGAACCAGGACGCCGCCGAGGAGATCGTGCAGGAACTGGCCGGCGCCTCGCTGTTGGAAGTGCTGGCGGTCCCGGTCCCCGCAGTGCTTGGCGCCCATACCGGTGCCGGCGTGATGGCCGTGGCGATTTCCGGTGGCATCGCACCCCCGGTGCCCGGACCTGTCCGCCAGGAAGCTAGGCCGCGGCACGAACCCAAGCCCAAGCCGGAGCCCAAGGCGAAGCCACGCAGTGACGCACAGCGACGGGACTCGCGACGCCGCGCCGCAGGGAGCTCGTTACCAGGTGCACAGGAGCCGGCAACGCCAGTCGAACCGGCCGACCCCGAGGAACCAGGAACCCGATAGCCGCCGTCGCGGTTCCCAGGTCGCGCCGCGTCGCGGTTCTCCACAACAGGGCAATGAGCGGGCCGCACGGACCTCAAGATCGTGTGCACTGGAAGGCATGGGCTCTCACGAGTGGGTGGATCATTCCGCAAGGAGCAACCTGGCTCCGGTCCCGGGTCGCCTCCGCGTGCTCATTGGCAGGTCCGCCGCGATTGTCCTGATTCTCGGGGCCCTGACCTGGATCTCGGTGTCGCTGTTGTTCAACCCGCCGCCGCGTGCGCCGGACGCCGCGGAGTCCATTCCCCTGAATGCCGCAACCATCCCGCAGGCAAGTCCAGCCGCGGATCCCGGCGTAGCAGACGCGCCACAGGCACCGCTGGGGATACCGGGGTTCGAGGAAGATTCGCAGGAACCGGACGCCGCCGGCCCGTCGGTGACCGGCGCGACCGCGGTCGTCCACCTGGTCGGCGCCGTGAGGAAGCCCGGCGTGTATTCCCTGCCGCTGGGCTCTAGGGTGCTCGATGCGGTGGACCTGGCCGGCGGGCTGGCCAAGGATGCCGCCCCGGAGGCGATCAACCTAGCAGCACAAATCCGTGACGGCGAACAAATTCGCATCCCACGCAGAGGCGAGACCGGGCAGCCTTCGGCGCCCGGGGCCCCGGCTTCTGGGGGTACTGGCAGCTCCGGTGCGCCGCCGGGGAAACTCAACGTGAACATCGCTGACCAGGACCAATTGGAGGAGCTGCCGGGCATCGGGCCGTCGCTGGCCGGAAGGATCCTGGAATTCCGCCAAGCCAATGGCCCCTTCAAGGGCCTCGGAGAGCTTGACGCCGTCAGCGGCATCGGCCCGGCATTGCTGGGGAACCTCCGCGAACACGTGGTTTTTGAGTAAGAGCCCACGTGCCCGTGCCGTCCACTCCAGCGTGGCTGGGCTGCACCGAGCTGGCGCCACCTTCTATTCGCCGTGGTGGATCAGCACCGGGCACGAGGCGTGGGCGGCCAGCGAGCTGGAGACTGATCCCATGACCAAGCCCTTGAAGCCGCCGCGGCCGCGAGTGCCCAGCACGAGCATCGCGGCATCCTTTGAGGCCTTGAGCAGATTGGAGGCTGCCGGTCCCATAACGACTTCGCGCTTCAGGTTCTCTGGGATGTTCGCGCCGAAGGCCTGCTCAATTGACTTGTCCAGGGTCTCGTGGGCGCCCTGCTCAATTGCCCAGTCCAGGGTGTCGTGGGCGTCCTGCTCTGGCGCCCACTCGGGGGTATAGTCCTTCAGAACAATGCGCGGGAGCCAAGACGCGAAGGCCACCAGATCGTGGCCCATTGCCGAGGCAAGGTCCGATGCGTAGCGTAGTGCGTCGATCGACTCAGATGACCCGTCGATGCCGACAACGATCTTGTTGCGCGGGATGTTTTCCATGGTGGCGAACTCATTTCCTCACAAGGGCGGATTGCTCGACGAAACCGCTCAAGGGTACCGCCGGACCTCACTCTACCTCCGCAGATCCTGGCTTTTGAGTCCCACCAGGCCAACCCAGATTGGTGAAGGTGCCAGTGGTCGGTGCCTTCCGGGACACTGCGGAATTCGCATCTGGTGTATCAGCACCTACTTGTCGGTGATCGGTGCTATCCGTTGTGGCACTATTCCTTCTCTTTTTATCCCGGACTGAGCTCCAAACCACCATATTCTCCGGCCACCCGTTTAGCTGTGCATACAAGGTCAGTGCCTCCTGCCCGCCCGAGACGCTCCCGCCGCTGGACCGCGCGCTTGGACGCATGCCGTGGTCATTTGGCCCCGGACCCTATCGTGGTAGAGCTTAAAATCCAAGTCAGCAAGGGGTACCTTCCCTGCGCTGGTCGTATCCTCTCTCGCGGCGTTTTGCATTGTCGTGGCGATGTTTCTCTTTGGCACATTCAAACCATGGGCTCAATGTGCGGAAGAAGACTCTGCCATGGGGTGCCCTGCGGCGTCAGCCGAGGCAACATTGATGATGTCGGGTGTAACCGTGGCCATCCTGAGCTTCATCGCTTTATGGCTAGCACCTCGCGCCCATTCAAAACCGACAGGCAAACGCGAAAACGCACTGGAACGTTAGTCAAAGAGATGTCCAGGGTCGCACCGCTTGAACCCGGGACACAGAAGGCGCCCCCCATTGAGCGTTCCCCTTCGGTCATGAGATCACCGTGCAACTGGCTTCTGAAACAACAATGTTCTTCTGTTGTGCTGGCGCGAGACCTTGTAGCCTGACAGAGTTGGTCCGGCCAGGCCGACTGCGAGCTTGCGCAGGGAAGGTGGGTCGATATGTGGGATAGCTATCCAATTGGCGACCGCCCCCTGGGCTGGATAGAGCTAAACGAGAATGGCTGGGGTGCCATTGCCGCGTGGTTCGCCGGACCGGAGAACGTAGTGCGCGAGCCGATGGGCGAACGAAGCGACCTGGTCAGGGTGACGTGTGAAACGGCGGACGGCACCTCCAGTTGTTGGACCGAGACCATTACAGGGGAAGTAGTCCAGGACATCGAAGATGGCATTGACTCGTACCTCCGGGATTCCGGGCTGCCTGGACGACCGCACGGCTATCGCTGGTTCCTGCGCTTGCCTGCCGTCCTCAACGATGAGCAGGAATTCTGGGGCCGTCTCAATGAGGCAGATTTCAGGATGCCGCATCGGGATCGGGACATGATCCGTGAAGCGGCCAACCTCGGTGCCACCATCAAAGACCTCTACCTCACGTCAACGATAGAATGATGATCATCCACAACCATCAACGGCAAGGGCGGTCCCATGAGCGTTCGCCTCCAGATGCCACCCCCCTCACCCGAGGTCGTCTACCCGGGAAACATCCTCTATTGGCCTGAACTTCCAGGGGTCATCGTGGTGTGTGCGGCGGCGATCATCCTGCTGTCATTCTTGATGTTCCCCATTCGCCGCTGGCGCCGCCGCAAGTAGCGGACTGCCCGCGCCCATGAAGCCCGCAACACGTCCCGCCGGAGTTTCCTTGTGGGCCGACCAATCATGCGTCCGGCCAGCGACCCCCTATCGGGACGGTTCAAAATGTCAATCCAGACAGACCCCTAACGGGACGACGCGACGGATTCGGCTACACAGATGCGCTCGGTCTGGTTCCCCTGCGAACGTCTGAATTTCGACGCGTCGACTATTCCATACCCCGATTCGGGATCAGCCCCGCCCCCTGGCGGAACGGCTCAAGACATCCCTGCGGGAGACCCCCGTGAATGAACCATGCAGGTCGTTGCGTCCGTTGCACCCCCACAACTGGTGCGCCACATCAAATTGCCCAGTAGCCTTGCGAGCATGAACAGAGGGACGGCATGAAGGCCAACGAGCTGCGGAAATACCAGCATCCACACCACCGGGGAGAATTCGAATACGGCGAACCGGGAACACTTGACCTCAGCAGCCTGGGGGAACTCGGTCCCCTGACTTATGTGGACATACCACGGGCGGGAAGTCACACGCCTTCCCGCAAGGTATGACTGGGGATCCGTAACTGTCCTTCATGTCTGTTGGCATCCGTGCTGGGCGGACTCGATGATCGACCAAACCCATGCAGGGGTTCCCAGGGATGCACGCGATCTCGAAGCCCTTCACCGCCGATTCCCGACGATCCGTCCTCTCAGGCGCTAGGAACTGCACCCAAGCACCCGGGAATTTCCCCCTGGCAAGGGCTTCCAGCCCGCCCAAACCGATGGGCTTTGCGGTGCGGGCGTGACAGAATCCGAATGGGGTCGCTTCCGGGCGGCCGACATCGACTAAGGAGCATTGCGCATGGGTGCATGGGACGTATCGGTCTTCGGCAACGACGACGCCGCTGATTTCTTGTTTGAGTTTGACGACGCCCCCACTTTGGCGGAGGTTGTCCCGACCCTTGAGGACGCTTTGGACACTGCGCTTGAAGCGACACCGGAGCTTGATGCCATGGATGGTGCCGTGGGGATGGCGGCAGCCGCGCTCGTGGTTTCGTGGGATAACCCTACAATGCTGGGAAGCGAGGAGGGCGAGTCCCTGGCCCCTTGGCCACGCAGCCCCGAACTGCTGCCCCCGCACCTCGCAACGAAGGCGGCGCAGGTGCTGGACCGGCTGCACCAGGCAGACGGAAACGAGCTGGCCGAACTCTGGGAGGAAGCCGGAAGGACAACCGACTACCAAGCCGAACTCACGCGCTGGCGCTCCCGCCTGCCGTAACCACGGCAACACAGACAGAGGCACGACCACGGGAACCCGCCTCACGCCGGCCATCCCAATAAGGGTTCCTAATTGGAACATATGAACTTGTGCGATGCTGAACCCATGGTGAAGAACACGTGGGACACAGCGGCGTACCCCTTGCTGGAGCGGGCAACGGGACACTTTGGGCCGCGGGAATCTGAGTTCCTGACTATAGCGACGCGTCCCGATAACGATTCCACTTGCGGCATGCTACACATGCAAGCCCAGGAACCACCGTTTTGAGTTCATTGGCCCCCGTCTGCCCATGGTTCAGTGGTTGGCTCGCACCGCTGTGATCTTGCGTGCTGCCGCGACGGCCAGGACCACGGCCAAGGGGATGAACGTCCATAGCCACGTCGCCGGCACGAATTCGTAGGGCTCCTGAATTTCGTACACATAGTTGATGACGGTGTTGGTAGCGGCACCCAGAGGAGCAGAGAGCGCCCATCCCAGCAGGGCTCCCAGAACGGCCGCTGTCCCGGTCCGGCGCTTGAGCAAGCGGGCAAACAATGCTGAGGATGCGAACGCGACGACGAAGAACGTGAAGGACACCATTGCGATATACAAGGCGATGAACACGAACCCGGTAAGCATGAGGGCCGCGATCACCAAGAGTGTGAGGAATGCGCTTACGCCGAGGGTGCCCGTCGGGTTCCCGCTGCTCGCGGACAGGAGCGGCACTTTGGGGAACTCCCCACCTGCACGCTGTTCTGAATTGACCCCGGGTTCATCTCCTGCCGACATCTAGATGTCTTCCCACAGGGTGGGGTCTGACATGCCCAGTGAGAATGCCCAGATCATTGCCAGGATCGTGAACGCAACCCAAACGTAGCCGACAATGAGGCCAGCCAAGGCCAGACCGTTGCCGGCTTGTCCGGTGCGCTTGATTTGGTGGCGTGCAATGTGGCCAAAGACAATGCCCAGGATCCCGGTGAAGAATGCAAGGACGATCGCCAGGATCGCGAAGATGTTCGTTTCGGGGTGCGTGTACGGCGGGTGGTATCCGGCCGGTGGCCCCGCTGGTGGATAGTTTTCAGGCTGCGGGTACGGGTTCTGCTGGTTCACCGGGTACGGGTGCTGGTCCCGGGACCGTGGGTGTGGAGCGGATGCTGGTTGGTCGCTCATCGCATGATCCAATCTGAAGGGGAAGCCCGTTTGCCCAGAGGCTCTTGGGTGAATGGTGCTCCCTTCATTCCTTGTCCGATCGGCGCAAATCGCAGAAGTAAGCTCCGCCCAATATACGTTGTCCCTCCAACGTCTTTCTGGAGTCGCTGCATGTCGCTGGTTATTTAGGGCGGGCACCCACCACCATCTCTGGACTATCTCGTCGATCTTGTCAGCGAGAAGCCCCGTGCCAACAAACAGCACATAATCAAGTCGTTCTCCACAGCCGGACTCCGTCCAGAGGGCACGTCACCACGGATCGTGTGGACTTGAGGGCATGGGCTCTGACGAGTGGTGCGATCGTGCCGCAAGAAGCCAGTGGAACCTGGCTCCCGTCACGGGCAGGCTTGCGGATCCCCTGGTCGGTGCATTGTCCCGGCGGCCGAAGGGGGAAAAAGACGAGGACTCCGGCCCCCTTGACTTGCGGGGATGCTGGGCGTTGGCCGGGGCATGGGTGGCGGCGTTGGGCGGGGTGCAGCTGGGACAGCTGCACCAGGTGCTCTGGGCAGTGGGTTTGTGGTTGGTGGCCGGTGCAGGTCTTCTGGCGTTGCTGCGCCCCCGGCATGGGCGGCTGGGCCCGGCCGCGACCCCCAGCTTTGCCGCACCCGCCCTTGGCTGTGCCGCGGCAGCCCTGGTGTTCACGCAATTGTTCTTGTCCGGGGCGGGCGCGAACCCTGACTCGCTTGAACAGGCAGCCCGCGCCGGGACCCCGGTCCGCATCCAGCTGTCCTTTACCAAGGTCCCGCGGGCAGGAACGCAGACTGACAAGTTCTCCGAAGATGCCCGTCCGCACCGGCAATTCACCGTCGACGCGCGTGCCGTGGCTGTCACCGGTGACGGTTCCTGGCGGAGTTCCGGGGTGCCCGTGCGGCTCAGCTACCCCGAATCCCGGGCACCGGACATTCCGCTGCGCGGCGGCAGCACCGTTGAAGTGCTCGCCACGGTTTCGAACAGCGAACCAGGGGACAGGCAACGCTTCTGGCTCAATGCCTCCGCCGATCTCTTGCCCCTGGGCAACCCGCCGGCGCCGGACGTATTCCAGGGAATGCGGGAACGCTTCGTCGGTGCCAGCGAGGCACTTCCACAATCGGCCCGGGCGCTGCTTCCGGGCATGGTGTTTGGTGACCGCAGCGGGGTGGACGAGGAACTGTCGGAAGCGATGAAGGTTGCCGGACTGTCCCACCTCAGTGCTGTCAGCGGGGCAAACTGTGCGATGGTGCTTGGCTTTGTCATATCCGTCGGCCGTTTGCTGGGATTGGGTCGGTTGCCCACGCTGGGCTTGGGCTTGGCGGCATTGCTCGGTTTCGTGTTCCTGGTGGGCTACGAACCCAGCGTGTTGCGCGCAGCGGTGATGGGCACCATTGCGGCCGTGGGCCTGCACGCGTCCCGCGGCAGGAATGCATTGGCGGCCCTGACTCTGGCCGTGGTGGTCCTGTTGGCCATCGATCCGTGGTTGGCCGGCGAGCCGGCATTCCAGCTTTCGGTCCTGGCCACTGCCGGCATCGTGATTATCGGCAGGCCGATGGCGGCACGGTTGAACCGGTGGGTGCCGTCCATCGTGTCCGATGGAACGGCCATTGCCTTGGCCTCGCAGATCGCCTGCCTGCCGGTGCTGGTGGCGCTTAGCCCGACCTTCTCGCTGTACTCGGTGCCGGCAAACCTCCTGGTTTCACCATTCATTTCCCTCATCACGGTGGCAGGGACGCTCGCCGTGGTCGTCCTGATGGTGTTCCCGCTGGCGGGAATGGCGCTGGTGTGGGTGGCAGGCATGCCCACCATGGTGGTGGGCCTCGTAGGAACCTGGATTGCCGCTCTCCCGGGGGCGCTGCGTCCATGGCCGGTCGGGGTGGCGGGCGTCCTGCTGGCCTGGGGAATTGTCTTGGGAACCCTGCTTGCCCTGGGTCACGTGCATCCCGCCGCAGGATCTTGGCAATCACGCATGGGGCTGGCGGCGCAGGGCGTGGTGACGGGGTTGTTGCTCGGGCTGCTGCTGCCGGTCACCGCACTGGTACCGGCACCGGCCGTCGATTGGATGGTGGTGTCCTGCGACGTTGGCCAGGGCGACGGGTTGCTGATCAACGCCGGGGATGCCGGGGCGGTGGTGGTTGACACGGGCAAAACAGCCGAAGACATCGCTGCATGCCTGAAGCGGATGCGCGTCACGCGGGTCGCTGCCCTGTTCATCACCCATCGCCATGCCGACCACGACGGCGGGATTGCAGGGGTCGGCACCCGGCGACCGGTTGACAAGATCTACTACTCGGCTGCTGACGACCCCGCGGATCCTCCGCACCTGACCGACTCCCGGGGCAGCCTGGTGACCGCCAGCCAGCTTGGATCGGGGGCGACCGGAGCTGCAGGCCCCGTGGCCTGGAAGGTCCTGGGCCCGATCCCGGACGGTGTGTTCACGGGAGAAAACGACGCGTCCCTGGTCGTCCGCTTCGAGATAGAGGCGGACGGTTTGCAGCGGCGCATTTCCATCCTGGCAACCGGGGACATGGAGGACGAGGCTATGGACCAGCTGATCGACAAGGGGCTGATCGGACACGCCGACATCTTGAAGGTGTCGCACCATGGTGCCGAGAACGGTGGCGTGCGCACGGCGCCAACCGTCCGTCCGGCTCTGGCCTTGATCAGCGTGGGTGCAGACAACACCTATGGGCACCCCTCGGATGAGGCCTTGCAGGCACTCGAGGAGAACCACGTGGCAGTCTTCCGCACCGACCTGCGGGGCACCATCATCGTTGGCTGGGACGGGAAGTCGCTTCGGGTCTCGTCATTGGGTCCGACAGCGGAACGGACGTCGACACGGGAACCGTCAAAGGGTGGGGAATGATGAAGCATTTGGCGTTGGAGATAAGATCGATGGGATTCGTTAAACACTATGTAAGGGTCGGTCATGGCAGCGCCACGAGGCACATCCAAGAATGCGGGCATTTCATGGCGGTCAGTGGCGCCCGCCCCGTTGATCCTGCTGCAGGGCTCCGAGGAGCTGCTTGCCACCAGGGCCTTCGAAACCGTGCGCAACACCTTGCGTGCGGGTGCCGAGATCGAACTGACCCGCTTTGAGGCCAACAGCTACGAGCGCGGGGAAATGCTGCTGGCTTCCAGCCCGTCGCTCTTCAGTGAAACCAAGCTCATCGAGGTCCGCGGGCTGGCCACCATGAACGAGGATTTCCTCAACGACACCCTCGCCTACGCGAAAGCCCCGGCACCTGAGGTCACCTTGATCATGCACCACGGAGGGGGAGTGCGCGGCAAGAAACTGCTTGACGCACTCAAGGCCGCCGGCGCGGTGGTCGTTGATTGCCAGCCGTTGAAAAAGGACGCGGAAAAGATCGACTTCGTCACCCAGGAGTTTCGGACGGCCAAGCGCAAGCTAAGCGCCGAAGGCGCACGCGCCCTGGTTGCCGCCCTGGGCAGCGACCTGTCCGAATTGGCCGCAGCCTGCTCCCAGCTCCTGCAAGACACCACCGGCGCCATCGACCAGGAAATGGTGGACAAATACTACGGCGGTCGCGTGGAGGCCACGGGATTCAAGGTCGCCGATGCCGCGCTGGCCGGTCGGGCGGACATCGCGCTGAGCACGCTGCGCCACGCCCTGGCCACGGGCACCGATCCGGTGCCGATTGTCGCCACGCTGGCCATGAAGCTGCGCCAAGTCGCGAAGGTTGCCGGGGCACGCAAATCCTCCGGTCAACTGGCCAGCGAACTGGGCATGCCGCCCTGGCAGGTCCAGCAGGCCCAGGAGCAAGCTCGGCATTGGAACGTCGATGACCTTGCCCGTTGCATCCGGCTTGTGGCAGAGGCGGATTCGCAGGTCAAGGGCGCCTCGCGTGACCCGGAATACGCCGTTGAGCGGGCCGTTACCCAGATTTCGTTGGCGGCGCGCCGCTAGTTACGGCAGGTAACGCCACGCGGCGCCGGCCGAAAACGATCAAGACAGTTTGCACGTGGCCTCACCACCGGAATGCCCACGGCCATTTCCAAACCCCAATCCAAGGGGCAAGCCATACGCGGGTTGGGACGCTAGGATCGACACACGAAACGGCGGTGGAAATTCGTGCTTGCCGTTGGCGTGTTTGGGGTTCTCATCGCTCTTGTTTTGGTTGTAGTGCGACCCGGTCTCGCGTGCCCGGCAGTGGGGTACGCGGATCTGGGCGACGTTGAGCTTGAATTTACCAGCGAGCCGGACTCGGTTGCTGCCTGCTTCGGGGACGAGTGCACTCCACAACCCGTCCAGAGATCTGACGACGGCAAATGGAAAGTTCCGCAGTCCTACCCCTACATGCCGCAAGATTCGGACCTGCATGGCAACGTAAGGCCGGGCAACGTCACCGCCATTCGAATCATGGCTGCGCGCCCGTCAGCCGCACCGATCGTCAGTATTATGGCCATCCGTTCGGAACCTGCCGAAGGCGGCCAGTTCTGGTCCACGTGTCCTGGTCCAACGAGGTACATGCCGGTGCAGGTTCCCTGAGAACGTCAGTGGCGGCATCATGGTCGATTCGGAGCATCGGCTGGTACCGACAATCATTGTGATACAAAAATCGCCCGGCCGGGAATACTGCAGGAGTATCCCATGGCCCCCTGTGATCCCCGGCTTCGAAGAACCATATGAGTGGTTAAACACGAAAGGCTCCCTTTCCCCTAGATATGGAGGAAAAGGAGCCTGACGATTCAGTGAAGCAATCCTTAGAGGGCGTTAACCTTCTTGGAGATGGCCGACTTGTGGTTGGCTGCGTTGTTCTTGTGCAGCACACCCTTCGTGGCGGCCTTGTCGATCTTGCGACCAGCTGCAACGAGTGCTGCTGATGCTGCATCCTTGTCTTCGGCTGCAACGGCAGTGTTCACTGCGCGGATTGCGGTGCGAAGCTCGGACTTGACGGCAGCATTGCGCTGGCGCGACTTCTCGTTGGTGAGAATGCGCTTCTTCTGGGACTTGATATTAGCCACTGTATTAAACTCTCTTGCTCATCGCTTGTATGGTCGGTGAGGGATATCTTCCGGGCCATTGACTGAGCGGCGTGGGGATACCTATGGCGACCCGGGAGAAGTGCCCGTCGACCTGCGCGGACACACAAGAAATAATACTAGCAGGTTCGGATGGCCATCACGAGTCGTTACCGCCCGCCGTGACTGTGAGCTACTTCTGCCGTGGCGAAGCGGGGTTCGCAGGTTTGGCCATGTATGGAGTTGCCCCGCATGGACGACGAACGGCCCCTGACCGTGAAGTCAGGGGCCGTTCGTGCCACAGAAGTTACCTGTATCTATCTAATGGGCAAGTTCCATCAGGTCCTCCATCGATATGCCGGTGTCGGTGGCCGGACGCCCCAGGATCGAGGACAGCACCTCGAAGAGCGCGGCCTGCGGGTCTTCAACCATGCGATGCGACCTCCAGCCGATGTGCTTGTCAGGGCGGACCAAGATAACGCCGTCTTCCTCGACTTCTCGTTGGTGCAGCCAGTCTCCGTAGAGGTCCTGCACCTCGAGGCCCTCGCCGATGACCACGGCTACCAGATCGATGCCCAGCCGGGAGCCGAGCTTGACCGCCGCATCCGCCCATGCCTGCCCGGTGATGCCGGTGAATAGCGTGAACTGGGTGCCCTTGGCGATGTCGTGGGTGGAGAACTTCCGGTCCCTGTCTCCGATCCAGGCATGCGGCAGGCGCAGTCCCGGATAGGTGGACTTCTGGTGGTGGAGCATCGGGTCTTCCGTTGGCTCCGGGCGTGTGCCGCCGTCGGAAACCACCGCGCTCGATTCGTAGAACTGGCCGATCTCGGTGCCTTGGGCGTTGAATTCGTAGTCCTTGTTGTCCAGGGCCTCCCGGAGCGCCTTGCGGCGTGCCGCGCCTTCGGGGGAGTTCTCCTTGCGCAACTTGAGCTTCTCGATGAACTCCTCGTCCGTTGCCGCATCCGTGACTCCCAGGGCATCGAAGATCGGCTTGTACTCGCGTCCCGAGTCGTTGGCCCGCGTGACGATCTGCTTGGCGACTGGCGCACGTTCCACCGAGTAGGTCTCCAGCAAGTCCTCCCCGGCCTGGCCCTTGAGTACTGCCGCTAGTTTCCAGGACAGGTTGTACGCGTCCTGGATGGAGGTGTTGGAACCCAATCCGTGGCTTGGCGGGTGCTTGTGAATGGCGTCACCCGCACAGAAGACGCGTCCCTTCTGCAGGTGCGTGGCATATTGCTCGTTGTTTCCCCACAGGGAGTAGCCCAGGATCTCCACCTCGAGGTCGTCGATGCCCACCAGGTTGCGGATGACCCTGATCGCTTCGTCGTTGTCGAGCACCGGGGGTTCCCCGTTGATGTCGAAACCCCAGCAGATCAGCCATTCGTTCCAGGGGCGGACCATCCGGATCAGTCCGGCGCCGAGGCCGCCGATGTTGGAGCCGGGGTTGAAGACCCAGTAAAGGATGGAGGGGCGGTGGGCCGCGAGGTGTGCGAGGTCCGCCTTGAAGGTGATGTTCATGGAGCCGCCGATGTCCATGGCGCCTTCCATGGGCAGATCGATGTCGGCGGCTACCTTCGAGCGGGCGCCGTCGGCACCAATGAGGTACTTGGCGCGGATCGTGTACTCGTGCCCGGTGAGCCGGTTCAGTACCTGCACGCTTACGCCCTCGCTGTCCTGGGTGTGTCCCAGGTACTCGGTGGAGAACTGCGTCTGGGTGCCGCGCATGGTGGCGTTCTTCAGCATGATCGGTTCCAGAAGTGTCTGCGGGATGTCGCAGGGCATGGACGGGGAGGCCAGTTCGTAGTCGGCCCGGCGGTCCGGGCGCAGCCCCCAGGTGGGCCGGCGCCCGATTTCCTCGCCGGCCATGGACTCGCAGTAGACGGTGTCGCCCATCAGCTCGTGGGGTGTCGCCTCGGCCAGGACCTGGTCCTCGATGCCAGCATCGCGCAGCACCTCCATCGTGCGCTGGTTGGTGATGTGCGCCCGCGGGGTGTTGGCTGTCCAGCGGTATTTGGTGATCATGATGTTCGGGATGCCCTGGTTGGACAGGAACAGTGCGGCCGAGCTGCCGGCAGGACCGGATCCGACGATCAGTACGTCGGTCTGGACCACGTTCGCGGTCTCCGGAGAAACGGTATCGGTGATTCCATCATTGAAAACAGGCATTGCGTGCCTCTCTTACTTGGACTGGTGCTCACTGCCCGGGGCGGGTGGAGCTGGGTATGCCACGAGTGTTGCAGCTCACATGCCCACGGTGGGTGGCCCTTCGCTTTGCTGGCCGCACAGTTGTAAAAGATGTCCGCTGAGTGCAAAACCCCTCGGACACCCTTGGAGGCCGGTGGCGGGGTAGCGTCTTTTGGTCCGTTGTGATTCCGGATACAATTGGGGCTCCATGGGCCACAATCAAGATGATGCCGAACGGGCATCCGTTGCCGAGCAGGGACAAGACCGCGCAGTTGCGCCCGGATCCAGGCCGGCCAAGCAACTGCGCTTCAGCACCAACGGCATTCCGGCAACGAATCGGATTGAGTTGTGGGAGCACCACAACGCCAAGGCGCTTATTCCCCTGGACATCAGGACCATTGATGAGGAGCCGCTTGAGGCCAGGGAAGTCAGCCTGGGCTACGGCTCGCTCAGGTTTGGCGGCGTCACCGGCAGTGCCCAAGTCGTGGAACGCAGCGAACGTTTCATCCGGCGGAATCCCACGGATGCGATAGCCGTCTTCTTCACGCTTCGCGGGGAGGCGCTCTTCTACCATCGCGATGGCCACGAGATCGTGAGGCCCGGCCAGGCCATCATCTGCGACGCGGACCGCCCGTTCATGCGCGGTTTCAGCAAGGGACTGAAGGAAATGGTCCTGACCATCCCGCGTGAAGAATACCTGGAGCTTTCCGCGGGACAGCCGCTGCTCAAGCCCCGGATCATCGATTTCAGCCAGGGGGCGGCGTCAAACCAGCAGATGCGCGCGCTGGCCGGACTGGTTAGCTCCACACTCTCCGGGCAGCCAGGGAATCGGCCGTGTCCCGAAGGCTCCGCCCTGGACCTGCTCCAGATCCTGGTATCAGGAGGAAGCAGGGAGGCCGGTGCCGGGTACCTGGCTGCGGCGCATGCCCATATCGAAGACCATTTGTGCGACCCGGAACTCGGGACGGCCAAGATAGCTGCTGCCATCGGCATCAGCGAGAGGCACCTCTCGCGCATCTTTTCCGAAGCGGGGGAGCCACCCGGCAGCTACATCAGGGAGCGGCGCCTGGAGCTGGCCCGGGGCATCCTGACCGACCCTGCCAGGCAATCGGTGCCGGTCGGGTCGGTGGCCCTGCAGGTCGGCTTCGCGTCGCAAAGCTATTTCACGCGCGCCTTCAAGTCCCATTACGGCATCACGCCGTTGGCGTCGCGCCGCGAGGCACAGTGGGGCACCTAAGGGGATAGGTCCGGCAACGGATCTTGCCGCCGGTTCGCGGTGAGGTTGAATCAGGCCGCGGCGAGTCGTTCGGCGACACGGGTAAAGGCCTGCTGGCCCAGGATCGCGCCCTCGCGACGGATTCCCGCCTCGTGCAGGCGAATGACCCGATCCAATTTCACTTCGCTGGGACGGCCCTGCCGATCCCAGGCGCCGGTGCCGATGTCCACATAGTCACGGTCCTGGGCCTGCCCGTTGTTGCGGTCCTTGGAGGTGAGCATCAACGCCAGCAGATACTGACCGTCGCGCCCGACCAACAACACCGGGCGGTCCTTGCCCTGCGCGTGGTCCTCCTCGTAGGGAACCCAGGCCCACACGATTTCACCCGGGTCCGGGCGTCCGTCGGCGCGCGGGGAATACGCTGCGTTTACCGCACCCCGGAAGTCCCCGGGGTAGCCGCCGAACTCCCAGCTGGCGGTCTCGTCCGAGGCCGGAGACGGGGCAGAGGCCCGCCTGCGGGTCGCGGTGGAGCCGGGGCGATTGCCGGCCGGGCGGCCGGTGCTGCGCTGCTGCCTTGCCGCGCCCCTGAGGGCTGATTCGAGTGCGCGGCCCAAGAGCCTGAGGATGGAGGCGGTGTTGAACTTCATGTGGTCAAACTACCAGTTCAGTCATGCTCCTGAGTCGCAATGCGACACCGTGCCCCAAGCATGGGAGAATGGCCTGTGCGAAGTATTTTGCACCCCCCTGAACATTTTCGTCCCCCATTAGCGAGGTCCCTTACGTGTCACCCATGGCCCGCACCGCACCGGTGCCTGCCGCGACTGATCCGGCGATCATCAGAAACTTCTGCATCATCGCCCACATCGACCACGGCAAGTCGACCCTGGCCGACCGGATGTTGCAGCTCACCGGAGTCGTCTCCTCACGCGATATGAAGGCCCAGTACCTGGACCGGATGGATATCGAGCGCGAGCGCGGCATCACCATCAAGTCCCAGGCCGTTCGCATGCCGTGGGAGGTCGATGGACAGTCCTACGCGCTGAACATGATCGACACCCCCGGGCACGTCGACTTCACCTACGAGGTCTCGCGTTCGCTGGCCGCCTGCGAGGGCGCCATCCTGCTGGTTGACGCTGCCCAGGGCATCGAGGCCCAGACGCTGGCGAACCTTTACCTGGCCATGGAGAATGACATGACGATCATTCCCGTGCTCAACAAGATCGACCTTCCGGCAGCGCAGCCCGAAAAGTACGCCGCCGAGATCTCCAAGCTCATCGGCTGCGACCCGGAGGATATCCTCCAGGTATCGGGCAAGACCGGCATGGGCGTCGAGGCGTTGCTGGACAAGGTCGTCCGCGACCTGCCGGCACCGGTAGGCGATCCGAACGCCCCGGCCCGGGCCATGATCTTCGACTCCGTGTACGACACCTACCGTGGCGTTGTCACCTATGTCCGGGTCGTGGACGGCAACCTCTCGCCGCGCGAAAAGGTCCAGATGATGTCCACCGGCACCGTCTACGATCTGCTGGAAATCGGTGTTTCCTCCCCGGAGCCAAAGCCGAGCAAGGGCCTGGGCGTCGGCGAGGTGGGCTACCTGATCACCGGCGTGAAGGATGTGCGCCAGTCAAAGGTCGGCGACACCGTCACCAACTTCGCCAAGCCGGCCGCCAAGTCCCTGGGCGGCTACCAGGACCCCAAGCCCATGGTGTTCTCCGGCCTGTACCCGATCGACGGTTCTGACTACCCGGCCCTGCGCGATGCGCTGGACAAGCTGCAGCTCAATGACGCCGCGTTGACCTACGTCCCGGAGACCTCCGTGGCCCTGGGCTTCGGTTTCCGTGTCGGTTTCCTGGGCCTGTTGCACTTGGAAATCACCCGTGAGCGCCTCGAGGCCGAATTCAACCTTGACTTGATCTCCACCGCACCCAACGTGGTGTACGAGGTCATGACCGATGACAAGAAGCTGCGCACCGTGACCAACCCGAGCGAGTTCCCCGACGGGAAGATCCTCGAGGTCCACGAGCCGATGGTGGCCGGCACGATCCTGGCGCCCAACGAATTCGTCGGCGCCATCATGGAACTGTGCCAGTCACGCCGTGGTGTCATGCGCGGCATGGACTACCTCTCCGAGGAACGCGTGGAGATCCGGTACTGGCTTCCGCTGGCGGAAATCGTCTTCGATTTCTTCGACGTGCTGAAGTCAAAGACCCGCGGTTACGCCTCGCTGGACTGGAAGGCCGACGGCGAGCAGGTCTCGGACCTGGTCAAGGTCGACATCCTGCTCCAGGGCGAACAGGTCGACGCATTCAGCGCCGTCACGCACCGCGACAAGGCCTACGCCTACGGGCTGATGATGACCCAAAAGCTGCGCGAACTGATTCCGCGCCAGCAATTCGAGGTGCCGATCCAGGCAGCCATCGGTTCACGCATCATTGCCCGTGAGTCAATCCGCGCCATCCGCAAGGACGTTTTGGCCAAGTGCTACGGCGGTGACATCAGCCGCAAGCGCAAGCTGCTGGAAAAGCAGAAGGCCGGCAAGAAGCGGATGAAGATGGTCGGCCGCGTGGAGGTTCCCCAGGAAGCCTTCATCGTCGCCCTGTCATCCGACGAGCCCAAGAAGAAGTAGCAATGCCTTCTGCCTTGCCCCTCGGGGACCCGGCGCCGTCGGACGGGTTGCTGCCGGCAACCTGCGCCGAGGGCGCCGTGGACCGGAGTTTTTCGGTCTACGTCCATATTCCGTTCTGCGCGGTGCGCTGCGGTTACTGCGACTTCAACACCTACACGGCGCATGAGCTGGGCTCCGGTTCCAGCCAGGACACCTACGCCGAGGCGGTTTCCGCGGAAATCGCCTTTGGCGCGAAGGCCCTGGAGGAATCGGGCGTGCCGCGGCGCGAGGTCTCCACCGTCTTTTTCGGCGGCGGAACCCCCACGCTACTGCCCGCCGGGGACCTGGTCCGGGTGCTGGCCGAGATCCGCACCCAGTGGGACCTGGCGCCCGACGCCGAGGTCACCACCGAGGCCAACCCGGATTCGGTGACGCCCGAATCCCTGCGGCTGTTGGCCGACGGCGGGTTCACCCGCGTGTCCATCGGCATGCAGTCGGCGGTCCCGCACGTCCTGAAGACCCTTGACCGCACCCACAACCCCGCGCGGGTTGGCCAGGCCGTGCAGTGGGCCAAGGACGCCGGCCTGCAGGTCAGCGTCGACTTGATCTACGGCACCCCGGGGGAGTCGATCGAGGACTGGCGCACCAGCGTGGCCACGGCCTTGTCCTACGATCCCGACCACATTTCGGCCTATGCGCTGATCATCGAGGAAGGCACCCGGCTGGCCGGGCAGATCCGCCGCGGTGAAGTCGCCAACATCGATGACGACGACCACGCCGACAAGTACCTGATCGCCGACGAGCTCTTCGCCGCCGCCGGATACAAATGGTATGAGGTCAGCAACTGGTCCAAGGACGAATCCGCACGGTGCCTGCACAACCTTGCCTACTGGCAGGGCGGCGACTGGTGGGGAGCGGGCCCCGGAGCGCACTCACACGTGGGCGGGCTGCGCTGGTGGAACGTGAAGCACCCGGCCGCCTACCAGCAGCGCATCGACGCCGGCACCTCTCCGGCGGCAGGACGGGAAACCCCTGACGCCGAGGCGCGCTACCTGGAGAAGGCGATGCTGCTGACCCGCATCGTGGATGGAATGGACACCGCGGACCTTGAGCCCGCGGGCCGCAAGGCCATTGCCGGGCTGATCGCCGATGGACTGGTGGTGCCCGAGGCGGCCTTCGCCAGGAAGGTCGTACTCACCCTGCAGGGCCGGCTGCTGGCCGATGCCGTGCTGCGGCGTTTGCTGGATTTCTAGTCCCAGGCGATTTGGCAGGGCACAAAGGAAGGTGTGGTCGGAAACCCCGAGGGGCTTTCGACCACACCTTCCTTTTTTGTACGTTTCGCTGCTACCGGAAGAGACGCAGGTTCAATCCGTAGCGGTAGGGGCGGGACTTGTTGACGTTGATTCCCGCACGCACTCCGCTGATGGTCAGGAAGAGCCAGATGGCCACCACCAGGATCGCGAAGATCCAGCCAATCCCGGGGATCATCGAGAACAGGTGCAGCACGATGGCCAGGACGGTCAGCGGGAAGGTGAAGTTCAGCGCTTCCCTGGATTCCTGGGCAGTGAACGGGCCGCGCGCCCGGAAGACCGCGTAGATGACCAAGGAGGGAATGCAGCCCAGGATCGCGCCGAAGTGGGCGATCATGGCCCATTGGCGATCCTCGGAGGGGGTCAGAGGCAGGGGCGCGGCCGAGGAACCTTCGAATCGATCCGACTGGCTGTCGCCGCCGGGAGCATTTCGTGCCTCGTTTACCACTGCTGATGTCCTCTTCGTTGGGTTGGGTGAACCGTTGGCCAGTTTATCCCCAATCGGGTGACACCGGCGAACACGAAATGCCGTTCGTTGCGCAATTGGGACCAGCCGGCGGATTTGGCCGGGATTCCGCGTTATCCCCGATGGTCCCACGTGCCCGTTCGCGTCGGCGCGGTGATCAACCTCACGTGCGGATCGGCGGGTCAGTGGTCCCCGGCGGTCAGGAAGTCGATGACTTCCTCGACCCGGCCCAGCAGCGACGGTTCCAGATCGGCGTAGGAGCGCACCTGGCCCAGGATCCTCTCCCAGCCCTGGGCGACATCGATTTGCTCCTGGTGCGGCCACCCCAGCCCCTTGAGGATGCCGGTCTTCCAGTCGGTGCCGCGCGGCACGACCGGCCACGCCCTGATCTTCAGCACGGAGGGGCGGATGGCCTGCCACACATCGACGTAGGGGTGCCCGACGATCAGTACGTTGCCGGCAGCGCCGGGCACGCGCATCGCCTCGGCGGCGATCCTTGCCTCCTTGGTTCCTGCCACGAGGTGGTCGACCAGGATGCCGAGCTTGCGCTGCGGGGAGGGGGCGAAGGCACGGATGGCACCGGCCAGGTCGTCGACGCCGTGCAGCGGTTCGACGACGATGCCCTCCACGCGCAGGTCGTGGCCCCACACCTTCTCGACCAGCTGGGCATCGTGCTTGCCCTCGACCCAGACGCGGCTGGCACGCGCCGTGCGTGCCTTCAGGTCGGCGACCATGCGCGAGCCGGAGGCGCTGCGTGCGGTTCCCTGGGGAGCCGGGGGAGCAGCGGCGGGTTCGATGATTTCCACCGGCTCGCCCTCGAGCAGGAAGCCGAAGCCGGCGCGGAAGGACTTGGTGCGTCCGTGGCGGTCCTCGAGAACCAGCACGCGCATGCCGCCGGATTTTTCGGTGCGAACCACCTCGCCGACCCATCCGCTTTCCACGTCCTCCAGCAGCAGGCCGCGGGCCAGCGGGACCTTGCGCAGTGTGCGTTTCCTGGGGGCGCTGATGTCCTGGGCGCCCCAGCCGTGGTAGCTCATCGTGTCACTTTCAGCTAGTGGTCAACAGGTCCCGGACCGATGCACGCAGCGGATTCGTTTGCCAGGGGCCGGGCAGCGTTCCGCCCTCCCGCTGGCTGATGTGTCGAACGCGGCATCGCGGTCACGGACCAAACCATGCTAACAAGGGATGCGAAAGGTATTAGACTTAGCAGTTGAACGTGTCGAGTGCCAATGCCTGCCGTCGGGCCTCGGTGCGCGCCCGGGGGTGTGGACACTGCCCCCTAGACCATGGTGATCCGGCTTGCTGGGAGAGGTGAGAATGACCGAACCACGTAGGCTCGAAGTCCTTCGAGCCATCGTTGAGGACTACGTGCAGTCACGGGAGCCCGTTGGTTCGCGTGCCCTGCTCGATCGCCACGATTTGGGCGTCTCCGCCGCCACGATCCGCAACGACATGGCATCGCTGGAGGAAGAGGGGCTCATCGTGGCCCCGCATACCTCCTCCGGGCGGATCCCCACGGAAAAGGGCTACCGGCACTTCGTTGACCAAATCGGGGACATCAAGCCGCTCTCCGGCGCGGAACGACGCGCCATCGCGGCGCTGCTCGAGGGGTCCCACGACGTCAACGACGTGCTGGAAAACACCGTGAGGCTGCTGGCCAGCATCACCCGGCAGGTTGCCCTGATCCAGGTGCCGCACTATTCGAATGCCACCGTTCGCCACATCGAATTGGTGGGACTGGGCGGCGGGCAGACCCTGGTGGTGCTCATCGCCTCCAGTGGCAAGGTCGAACAGCGCGTGATCCTGCTCCCGCCCTCCTTGGGGGAGTCGGACCTGCAGCAACTGCGCGCGGTGCTTCTCTCCGTCCTGGACGCCAAGCCGATATCCGACGTCGTCCGGCTCGCCCAGGGCGTCCCGGAACTCGTCGAGCCGCGCCTGGCACCGGCGGTCCGTGCGTTGGCCGAGGCCCTTGGCGCCCTGGCGCGCAATTCCTCGGTGGACAGGATCCTCACCGCCGGCACCGCGAACCTGGCCCGCGCCAACCTGGATTTCCCGCTAAGCATCACCCCGGTGCTGGAGGCGCTCGAGGAACAGGTGGTGCTTTTGCGCCTCTTCTCCGAGCTCGAACAGGACGCCCACGGCATTGCGGTGGGCATCGGCACGGAAAACCAATACGGCGCCCTGACCGAGGCCTCGGTGGTCGCCACCGGATACGGTCCCGGCGAGCAGGCCATGATCGGCGTGCTGGGTCCGACGCGGATGAACTATCCCACCTCGATGGCCGCGGTTCGCGCCGTCGCCCGATATCTTTCCCGAATCCTGGCCGGCTAATGCGGGTCGAAACATATTTCTTGAAGTACGAAAGGACACAGCGAGCACTGTGAGCACCCATTACGAAGTCCTGGGCGTCAGCAAGGACGCCACCGGCGAGGAAATCAAGAAGGCCTACCGCAAGTTGGCCCGAAAGCTCCACCCGGACGTGAACCCCGGCGAGGACGCGAGCGAGAAGTTCAAGCTGGTCACCCGCGCCTACGAGGTGCTCTCCGATGCGGACAAGCGCGCCAACTACGATGCCACTGGCAACGAGAACGGCAACGGCCAGACCGGCTTCGGCGGCGGCGGAGGATTCGGCGGGGGTGGCTTCGGTGACATCTTCGAGCAGTTCTTCGGCGGCGGCGGGGCCCAGGGTCCTGCTTCGCGCACCCAGCGCGGCCGCGACGCGTTGATCACCGCCACCATCGACCTGGCCGACGCGGTGGCCGGGACCGTCTACCCGCTGGAGATGGAAACGGCAGTCACCTGCCCGACCTGCGAGGGCAGCTGCTGCCGTCCGGGCACCTCCCCGGTCACCTGCACCATCTGCCACGGTGCCGGACAGGTCCAGCGTCCGGTGCGCTCGTTCCTGGGCCAGATGATGACGGTTGAGACCTGTGCCGCCTGCCGCGGCTTCGGCACCACCATCCCCGACCCCTGCATCGACTGCAACGGCCAGGGCCGCATCCGCGAACGCATTTCCAAGCAGCTCAAGGTTCCCGCCGGCGTTGCCAGCGGCACCCGCATCCACCTGGCCAGCCAGGGCGAGGCCGGCCCGGGCGGCGGACCGAACGGCGATCTTTACGTCGAGATCGAGGTCCGCCGGCACAAGATCTTCGAACGCGACGGCGTTGACCTGCACGCGCGCATGAACGTGCCGATGACGGCCGCCGCCCTCGGCGCGGACCTGGACCTGGAGACCTTCGACGGCTCCCAGGTCATCGAGGTCGAATCCGGCGCGCAGTCAGGGGACACCGTTCGGCTTCCGGGCTTGGGCGTTCCGCGCCTGCGCGGCGGCAAGCGCGGGGACATCATCGTCCACCTGCAGGTGGAGACCCCCACCAAGATCGACTCCGAACAGCGTGAGCTGCTTCAGCAGCTGGCCAAGCTCCGCGGCGAGGAATTCGCCGAGGGCCGCATGGAAAACAGTGGCGGAATGTTCTCGCGGCTGCGCGGGAAGCTGGGCAACCTGGGCGCATGAGCAACCAGTGCTTCTTCCTGTCGCCCGGTGATCTCAAGGATGCGCGGGTAGACGCCGAGCTTCAGCTGGACGGCCCCGAGGGCCACCATGCGGTGACGGTCAAGCGCGTCCGCGTGGGCGAAATGATCGACCTGGTCGACGGCTCGGGAGTGCGGGCGGTCGCCGAGGTCACCGCGACGCAGAAGGCGGCACTTGTCGCAACGGTGCGCGCCCTCGAAGCCGAGGCGCTGCAGCCGGTGGCCGTCACCCTGGTGCAGGCGCTGGCCAAGGGGGACAGGGATTTGCAGGCGGTGGAGTCCGCAGTCGAACTGGGCATCGACGCGGTGCGTCCCTGGCAGTCGGACCGGGCCATCGTGCGCTGGAACGACGCGAAGGCTGCCAAGGCCCTCGCCAAATGGGAGGGCACGGTGCTCGCCGCGCTCAAGCAGTCCCGCCGCACCTTCCTGCCCGAGGTGCGCCCGATGCTCAACAGTGCAGAGCTTGCCCGGGACATCGCCGAACGGGTCTCCGGCCCGGTTCCTGCCCTGGTGGTCGTCCTGCACGAACGCGGCACCGAGTCCCTCGCGGCCGTGGTTGCCGGGTGGCTGGAAGCCGCCCCCATGCCGGTGCCGGACGAATCCGGGACGCGTCAGGAGATCCAGCTGGTGGTGGGACCCGAGGGCGGGATCTCCGATGCCGAGCTCGACCGCTTCACCGCGGCCGGTGCCATGGTGGCCCTGCTGGGAAGCCATGTGCTGCGCGCCTCCACGGCCGGGCCGGCCGCACTGGTGCTCACCCGGCACCTGCTGGGGCAGCTCTAGGACACAAAAGATCCCACCGTTCCCCGCTGGAGTTTTTCCGGCGGGGAACGGTGGGATCTTTTTGTGCTGGTGGGGCGCCCGTCAAGCACTAGGCGTGCAAGGCCTAGTGCTTGACGGTGAAGTCCTTGGACTCGGTGCCGGAGCGGCCGCCGGTCTGCGCGTCGACGCCCCAGGCCGTGAACGTGTATTCGCCGGGGGCCAGCACATAGCTGAAGGAAAATTCGTTGTGTCCCAGCGCATCGCCGCCGGTGTGCAGTGCACCGGAGGCCACGACGGTGTCCTCGTCGCCGGATTCGGCGCGGCGGGTGATTTCCCAGAACTCCCCGCCGGAGAACATCGCGCTCACGCCATGGAAGGTGACCTGGCCGGCCTTCTGTGTGGTACCGAATTGTGGGTCGATGATCCACAGCGGCGCGGCCAGCGCGGTGTCGCGCCCGAAGTCGTGGTCCAGGGTGATGTGGTCAAAGGCCTCGTAGCCGGTTTCGCCGTCGACGAGGATCCGCACGGTGGGTTCCAGTCCCTCGGTGAGGATTCCGGCGTTCGACGCGGCCGCGGTGGCCGTGAACACCAATTGGGCAATGGAACGTTCGGCCAGTCCCTCATCGACGTCCGAGCCGAAGGCCTTGGCCGAGAGGTCCAAGGTGATGACGTTGTCGGGGCCGATTGAGGCGCCGACGGACGAGCTGGGGCGCCAGGCGCTGAAATAGCGGGGGTCCGCCGGCTCTTGCGAGAGCATGTAGCGCACCGAGTCGGCGATGGGATCGGCCGCCTCCTTGACGCGAACGAACTCCCGGTACAGGGAAACGGTTCCGTCGTTTTCAGCCAACCAATACACCGGGATGTGTGCGGTGGTGTTCAGTGATTCCATCTCCACGCTCGGCAACGGCGCAGGCGACTGCACGCTGGTTGCCGCTTTCGGCATGGAATACCGCTCGCCCGGTACACCCAGCCCGCACGCGGCCAGGGCGCCAAGCGCCACAGTCATCCCCAGTACCGCAAGGCGGGAACGGGGGGACCGGCGGGAACGGGACATCGGAATACTGGGCTCTCTGCAGGAATCTGGGGCGAATGGCTGGACCGGCATGGCGGGGGGGATTGCCGTGGGTCCTTCCCCAGCTTGGCATAGGTTGACGACCGGTAGGGCGGGAAATCCGCGATTCGCGTGGACTGTTGCCTGATTGATATGTATCGATGCAAGTTGTGCCCGAATCGTTGCCCCCCCAATTTGCAAACCATTCGGTATTTGGTTTCTTGGCCGCACCCCCCCTGCCGCCACACGGGTAGTCTTGGCCGGCACTTCCAAGTCCCGACGCTTCCATCCACGATAGGATTGGATAAGTGCAGGGAACCCTGGCCGCGGAACGACCGCAGGCGCCATTCGCCGGCACGGAATGCGGAGGCTTCAACAGTCATATGGACCAACAATTGAACCAAGTGGGCCAGCCCCGGGGAACCGACGCCCTGGTCCAGTTCGACAGTTCGGACCAAATGGTCGCCACACTCGGTGCGCACGATGAGCTGCTGCGCGTGATCACGGGAGCCTATCCGCAGGCGGATTTGCACGTCCGCGGCAACGAGCTGAAGGTCAGCGGCGATGCGGTCCAGGCCCACAAGGCCCTGCGCGTGATTTCCGAGGCCCGCACGCTGGCCGGAAACGGCACACGCATTTCCGCCCAGACCATTGAGCAATTGGTGCGCATGCTGGAAAGCACCGGCGCCGACGACGCCCAATCGGTGCTGGGCCTGAAGATCCTCTCGGGCCGCGGCAAGGCCATCCGGCCCAAGACCGTGAACCAGAAGAGCTACGTCGATGCGATTGACGAGAACACCGTCATCTTCGGCATCGGCCCCGCCGGCACCGGCAAGACCTACCTGGCCATGGCCAAGGCGGTCGCCGCGCTGCAGGCCAAGGAAGTCAGCCGCATCATCCTGACCCGCCCGGCCGTCGAGGCGGGGGAGAAGCTCGGCTTCCTGCCCGGAACGCTCACCGACAAGATCGACCCCTACCTGCGCCCGCTCTACGATGCGCTGCACGACATGATCGAGCCCGACTCGATGCCCAGGCTCCTGGCCGCCGGCACCATCGAGGTCGCGCCCCTGGCCTACATGCGCGGGCGCACGCTCAACGACGCCTTCATCATCCTGGACGAGGCGCAGAACACCACGCCCGAGCAGATGAAGATGTTTCTCACGCGGCTCGGCTTCGGGTCCAAGATCGTCGTGACCGGGGATATCACCCAGGTCGACCTTCCCGGCGGCACCAAGTCGGGGCTGCGCGTGGTCACCGAGATCCTCGAGGGCGTAGACGACATCGCCTTCTGCGAACTTGACGCCAGCGACGTGGTCCGCCACCGGCTGGTGGGTGCCATCGTCGGCGCCTACGAGCGCTGGACGGTGCGCCAGGACCCCAATTTCAACCGGTCCCAGGCGCGTGCCCGCCGTCGCGCCGGCACCTCGAAGAACCCCGAACACGCGGCCGAAAAGAAACAGCAGGGCCCCGCGCCCGAAAACCAGGAGCAATCCCCATGAGCGTAGAGGTCAACAACGAATCCGCGGTTGCGGCGGACCTGGAGCGCGTCAGTGCGCTGGGACGCCATATCCTGGCGGAACTCTATGTGCACCCGGAAACGGATGTCTCCATCATCCTGCTCGACGAAGAGCCGATGAGCGCGCTGCATGTGGAGTGGATGGACCTCGAAGGCCCCACCGACGTGATGAGCTTCCCCATGGACGAGCTGCGCCCCGGCGTCCCCGGCTCGCCCACGGAGGCAGGCATGCTCGGTGACATCGTGATTTGCCCGCAGGTCGCCACCACCCAGGCCCAGGCCCAGGGGCACTCCGTGGAGGACGAGATCCTGCTGCTGACCACCCACGGCATGCTGCACCTTCTGGGCTTCGACCACGCCGAGCAGGAGGAAAAGGAGATCATGTTCTCCCTCCAGCGCCAACTGCTCGAGGACTTCCTGGGCCGCCCGGCTCCCCGGGAGACGATGGACTAGTGACCGCGGTCATTCTCGCGCTCAGTGCGCTGGTCTTCATCCTCAGCGCCGCGCTGCTCACGGCCGCCGAATCGGCCTATCTCTACCTTTCACGGCAGCAGGCCGAAGCCCTGCGCAACGACTACGCCTCGCCGCACCTGGCGAACATCCTCGCCGATTCCCAAAGCCACACGCACGCGGTGCGCTTCTGGCGGATCTGGTTCGAGACCGCCTCCGCGGTGGCAGTCGCCATCCTCTACCTGGACCGCCTTGGCAATATCTGGCTGGCCGGGCTGTTGGCCACCGTCACCATGGCGGCGGTCAGCTTCGTGCTGGTCGGGGTGTCCCCGCGACGTCTGGGACGCAGCCACGCCGACACCGTCGTGCGCTACACCGCGCCGCTGATCCGCTTCCTGCGCGTGGTGCTCGGGCCCATCCCGACCTGGCTGGTGGGCATCGGCCAGGCCATGAGCCCGCGCTCGGTCGCCGAGGAGGATGGCTTCCTGTCCAAGGAACGCCTGCGCGATCTTGTCGACAGGGCCACGGAAGGTGACGCGCTGGAGGACGAGACGGCGGAAATCATCAACTCCGTCTTCGACCTGGACGACACCTACGTCCGTTCGGTCATGGTGCCGCGCACCGAGATGAAGACCATCGACAAGGGTGAAGGCCTGAAGGCCGCGATGGACCTGTTCCTGGCCTCGGGTTGCTCGCGCGTCCCGGTCATCGGGGAGGACACCGATGACATCCTTGGCATCGTCTACCTCAAGGACGTGGCCTACAAGCTGCACCTGAGCCCGGAGAGCACGGACAGGGTCGAGGACCTGGCGCGCAGGGCACGCTACGTGCCGGAGTCCAAGTCCGTGGCCGAACTGCTGCCCGAGCTGCAGCAGGAATCCACCCACATGGCCATCGTCATCGACGAATACGGCGGAACGGCCGGCCTGGTCACCCTCGAGGACCTCATCGAGGAAATCGTTGGCGAGATCGACGACGAGTACGACCGGCAAAAGGTCGACATCGAGGAGGTAGGCGATGGCAGCTTCGTGGTGCGCGCCCACACCTCCATCGACGAACTCGGGGAGCTTTTCGACATCGACATCGACGAGGACGAAGTCGACTCGGTGGGCGGGCTGCTGGGCAAGGTGCTCGAATCGGTGCCGGTGCTCGGATCCCACGCCACCTTCGAAGGCATCGAAATGAAGGTCCTCTCGCTGAGCGGCCGACGCAACCGGATCGGCAAGATCCTGGTGCGCAAGGAAACATCACCACCCAAGACCGGCGAACAATCCGCCGCCAAAGATGCAGGGCATCACAAGGAGCAATCATGAGCCGGAACATCAAGAAGCCACAGATGCTGCCCACCGGAGGCTGGCCCGAGGACTTCCGCGCCGGATTCACTTCCTTCGTGGGCCGCCCCAATGCGGGCAAGTCGACGCTGACCAACGCGCTGGTGGGGCAGAAGGTGGCCATCACCTCCTCGAAGCCGCAGACCACCCGCCACACCATCCGCGGCATCGTGCACCGCGAGGATTCGCAGCTGATCCTGGTCGACACCCCGGGCCTGCACCGCCCGCGTACGCTGCTGGGCCAGCGCCTGAACGACCTGGTTGCCGACACCCTCTCCGAGGTCGACGCGATCGGCTTCTGCCTGCCGGCCAACGAGAAGATCGGCCCCGGCGACAGGTTCATCGCCACCCAGTTGGCACAGCTGCAGAAAAAGCCCATCGTCGCGATCGTGACCAAGGCCGACACCGTTGACCGCGCCGCGCTGATGGCCCAGCTGATGGCAGTCACCCAGCTGGGCGTCGACACCTTGGGCGAGAGCGGCTGGGCAGCGGTGGTCCCGGTGTCCGCCACCGAGGACTTCCAGGTCTCCGAGGTGGCCGACGTGTTGGTGGCGCAGATGCCGCTGTCCCCGCCGTTGTACCCGGACGGGGAGCTGACGGACGAGCCGGAAGCGAAGATGGTTTCCGAGCTGATCCGCGAGGCCGCCCTGGAGGGCGTGCGCGACGAGCTGCCGCACTCCCTGGCCGTGGTCGTGGAGGAAATGGTTCCACGCGAGGGACGCCCGGAGGACAGCCCGTTGCTGGATGTGCGGGTGAACCTGTACGTCGAGCGCTCCAGCCAGAAGGCCATCGTCATCGGCAAGGGCGGGGCACGGCTGCGCGACGTGGGAACGCGTTCGCGCAAGGCCATCGAGGCGCTGCTTGGCACCCGGGTCTACCTTGACCTGCACGTGAAGATCGCCAAGGAATGGCAGCGCGACCCCAAGCAGCTGGGCAAGCTCGGCTTCTAGCCCTGCAGTCCACCTGCATATTCGGCCCCGTGCGCAGCCCCCTCGGGGTCTGCCCACGGGGCCGTTGCGTTGGCCGGCGCCGCCTACCTGGCGATCCGGCCCACGATCATCCGCGCCACCAGCCTGTCAACCCCCGGCAGGTGGGTGGCCCGGATGATCCACCGGCGCAGTAGCCGGCCGGTCCTGCTGGCGGGAACGAACGACGAGGCGGCCCGCCTCCCGGAGGCCTGCGCCACGTCCACAAAGGGTTTCCACCGTCGCTCGAATTCCGCCAGGGCGGGGCCGATCCCCGCCGCCGAGTCCACGGGGCCCAGCACATCACCCAGCATGGCGGCCCCGGCAATGGCCAGCGAGCCGCCTTGGCCCGCAAGCAACGACACCGCACCGCACGCGTCCCCAACCAGCACGGTTCGTCCGTGGTGCCAACCAGGCATGACGACCTGCGCGACGACATCGTCGTACGGATGCTCGGGACACAATTCCAGCAGCCGGTCCACCGCGCCGCCGAGACCGGCGAACTCGCGGCGCAGCCGCTCCCGGGTGTCCCCGGAGCCAGGGAAGCCCTGGACGTCCCGATAGACCATAAACGCGGCAACCTCGTCCGAGCGAAGCCCGTAGAATCCGGCCGTCCTGTCGATGCTGTCGGTGAGCGTGAAGCGGTCGCGGAAACGTGCATTGAGGTTCGGTTCGGTCACGATGAAAGCCGCGGCGCGCATGCCCAGGGGACGCAGGTACCGATCCTCGGGCCCAAACACCGCAGCACGCACAGCCGAATGGATGCCGTCGGCGCCTATCAACACATCCGCGCAGAGCGAGCCGTGCCCACGCTCGTCGCCTGCGCCGCCAATGTGGACCCGCACGCCGTCGCCATCGTTGGAGACGCGCGAAACGGGAGCCGAGTACCGGATTCCCGCCCGGCCGTCGGGTACGTCGTTGAGCGCGGCAAGTGCGGCCCGCTCCATGTCCGGGCGCAGCAGGCTCAGGACCTTCCCGCCGGCAAGCCTGGAGAACCGCTGGTAGTCGAGGCTGGCGGTGGGGCGCCCGGCCACATCGACGTACTGTGCCGCTTCGATGCGGTAGGCAACCTGCGCGAGCCGGGGGTAGAGGCCGATCTTCTCCGACGCCTCCACTCCGGGGCCGAAGAAATCCATCATGTATCCATCGGCGCGCGGGGCATCCGATTTCTCCAGCACTGCGACTTCCCAGCCGGCCAAACCGAGTTGGCGGGCCGTGACCAGACCCGCAATACCCGCACCGACAACCACGGCCTTCATCTCTTGCCCCCCCATCGACTTGCTCGGCCGGGCCGAAGTAACCCGGGCGGGCAGGAATGCCGCCAATTCCTGCACCTTGGTTCGTTGTTTTCCCCGCCCCGTGGTTGTTCGCGCGAGGGAGCCGGCGTGGTTTGCCCCCAGCCGCTGTCCCAGTGGCTCAGCCGGCGTTTGAGGGTCGGTAGATGTTGACCAGGACTCCGGCCGAAAGCGCGCGTGTCTCGACCAAGTCAAACGTGGAAAGCGGGAACCCGTCGGAAAACAGCTTCTTGCCGGAGCCCAGCACCAGGGGGTAGACAACGAGCCGGTACTCATCGACCAGGTCGTGCTCTGCCAGCGTCTTGATCAGCACGCCGCTGCCCCACACACGGATTTCTCCGCCGGGCTCGGCCCGCAGCTTCTTCACCGCAGCCGGGACGTCCGGGCCCAGTAGTTGGGAGTTCTTCCAGCCGACCTCGCTGAGCGTGCGCGAGGCAACGTACTTGGGGATGCGGTTGTACCTCTTGGTCAGCTCGCCCTGAAAGCCCTCGGCGTTTTCGTCCCACACGCCCCATGCGCCTGCGAAGATTTCGTACGTCTTGCGGCCCAGCAGCAGCGCCTCGGTCCGGCTCTCCCACTCCTCGAGGATCTCCCCGAGCCCCACGGGGCTGTCCCGGAATTGCCAGCCTCCGTGCTCGAAGCCCTCTTCCGGGTCCTCTTCGGGGCCGCCGGGTGCCTGGACTAGGCCGTCGAGGGTAATGAATGCCTCTACCACGATCGAACTCATATCGATTTCTCCTTGTCTCCAACGGATGGATGGCCGCTCTTTGGTGGCTCCAAAACCCAATCCGTTTGCAGGCGAGGTTCACGCCCTCGCCCTGGGGCGCCAGCTCTTCCGGATCGCCGGTGCCATGGTGTGCGGCGAGCCGGTGTCCGGAGGCCAATCCGGCGCTGGCCAGCGGTACGAGCGGCGGCGAAATCAACGCAGGGGACTCTGAAGGGGCATCGGGCAGGGTCGGCATTCCGGGCCCGCCACTACGCACTGGCGTCATATCCATTCCGCTACCTCCTGTGGTCTGCAGGGGAGTAGGCAGGAACGACATTAGTGCAGGGGCGAGGCGAAAGACAGGGGGGGTCAGGGCCTGGACGCACCGAACCGAAAACACGCCCTGCGCGCCGTGCCGCGTCAGGAATGTCGACCGCACTGCCGAGGGATGCCGTCACGGGAGGCAATCGCAGCTCGTGGGCACGCAGGAACCCCCCGCCTGGCTGGACAGCGCGGCACCGGCGGGCGCACCGGGAACACACTGGCCAAGCCGTTCTTCCTCCGGCGGTTCGCCGTCCACCGGGCCATTGGTCGCGATGGCCAACAGGGCAGCGAAGCGGCAGTGCCAGGCCACACGGTGTCCGGCATTTGACACATTTATCCGTCAACTCACATTCGGTGTTCGTGCGGTGATATGTTGGATTAATGCATTTCGGACTACTTCTACTAAGCCGCCGCGGCGAGAACCAAACAGGACTCTAACGCGTCCTTCGGCCGACCCCTCGCTGCGGAGTCACCCACTGTCCCGGCTCACTTTCTCACCATCAAAGAAAAGGCCCCTTGAAATGCTGAACCTGCAAAAGCCCTCCGGAATGCCCGTCCACAAGTATGTGCCGTTCCAGGACCAGATCCACGTCTCCCTGCCTGACCGCACCTGGCCGGACAAGTACATCACCACCGCCCCGCGCTGGTGCGCCGTGGACCTGCGCGACGGCAACCAGGCCCTGATCGACCCGATGAGCCCCGAACGCAAGCACAAGATGTTTGACCTCCTGGTGAAGATGGGCTTCAAGGAAATCGAGGTGGGGTTCCCCTCGGCCTCGCAGACCGACTTCGACTTCGTCCGCCAGCTCATCGAGCGCGGCATCCCGGACGACGTGACCATCCAGGTCCTCACCCAGTCCCGCGAACACCTGATCGAGCGCACCTACGAGGCGCTCGAGGGCGCCAAGCAGGCCATCGTGCACCTGTACAACTCCACCTCGGTGCTCCAGCGCCGCGTGGTGTTCAACCAGGACCAGGACGGCATCGTCGACATCGCCCTGACCGGCGCGCGCCTGTGCAAGAAGTACGAGGAACAGCTCACCGGCACCAAGATCACCTACGAATACTCCCCGGAATCCTTCACCGGCACCGAGCTGGAGTTCGCCAAGCGCATCTCCGACGCCGTGGCCGAGGTCCTTGAGGCCAGCCCCGAAAACAAGATGATCCTGAACCTGCCGGCGACCGTGGAAATGGCCACCCCCAACGTGTACGCCGACTCGATCGAGTGGATGCACCGCAACCTGGCCAACCGCGACTCCATCGTGCTGTCCCTGCACCCGCACAACGACCGCGGCACCGGCGTCGCGGCCGCGGAGCTCGGCTACCTGGCCGGCGCGGACCGCATCGAGGGCTGCCTCTTCGGCAACGGCGAACGCACCGGCAACGTCGACCTCGTCACCTTGGGCATGAACATGTTTGGCCAGGGCATCGACCCGATGATCGACTTCTCCGACATGGACGAGATCCGCCGCACCGTCGAATACTGCAACCAGCTGCCCGTTGCCGAGCGTTCCCCCTACGGTGGCGACCTGGTCTTCACCGCCTTCTCCGGCTCCCACCAGGACGCCATCAAGAAGGGCTTCGAGTCCATGGAGGCCGACGCGAAGGCGGCCGGCAAGACCATCGACGAGATCACCTGGGGCGTGCCGTACCTGCCGATCGACCCGAAGGACATCGGACGCTCCTACGAAGCAGTGATCCGCGTGAACTCGCAGTCCGGCAAGGGCGGGGTCGCCTACCTGCTCAAGAGCGAGCACTCGCTGGATCTGCCGCGCCGCGCGCAGATCGAGTTCTCCGGGGTCATCCAGCGCAAGACCGACGGCGAGGGCGGGGAAATCTCTGCAGCCGAGATCTGGTCGGTCTTCCAGGACGAGTACCTGCCGATCACCGAAGGGTCCGACGCGCAGGAGTGGGGCCGCTTCAAGCTGGGATCAGCCAACGCCGACACCGCCGAGGACGGCAGCTTCGCGCTGACCGCCACGCTGCTCATCGACGGGGTCCCGCACCGCCGCTCGGCCGCCGGCAACGGCCCGATCAACGCACTGGTCAACATCCTGGGCAACGAAGGCGTGGACGTGCGCGTGCTGGACTTCACCGAGCACGCCCTGTCCGAGGGCGGCAACGCCGCCGCCGCCGCCTACGTCGAGGCCGCCGTGGGCGAGCGCGTGCTCTGGGGCGTCGGCATGGACACCAACACCACCATGTCCTCGCTGAAGGCAGTCATCTCCGCGGTCAACCGCGCGGTGCGCGACCAGGCCTAGGCACACCAAGCGGCGGCGGGTGCACCTTCGGAAACCCCGGAGGATGCACCCGCCGCCGCATTTCTCTGGGATCATGGATTACGTGTCACGTTCAACGTTTGCAGCAAAGAGCTACCGCACCCGCGGCATCGTCTTGCGCACCCACAAGCTCGGCGAGGCCGACCGAATCATCACCCTGCTGAGCCCCGAGCTCGGGGTGGTGCGCGCGGTGGCCAAGGGTGTGCGGCGCACCAGTTCCAAACTGGGGGCCACGCTCGAGCCGTTCATGGAGGTCGACGCCCAGATCGTTGCCGGACGCTCGCTGCACACCATCATCCAGGCCCAGCTGCGCCACCCCTACGGCCAGGCGCTGGTGGCCGACTACTCCGCCTACACCGCCGGGGCCGCAATGCTGGAGACGGCGGAACGACTCACCGACGCCGATGCCGAATCCATTGCCCCGCAATACCGCCTGCTGCACGGCGCCCTGGCTACCCTGGCCCGCGGCGGGCACGAATCCGGTACCGTGTTGGACTCCTACTTGCTGCGCGCGCTGGCCACCGCCGGCTGGGCGCCCAGCTTCACCCACTGCGTCCGCTGTGGAGCGGTGGGCCCCCACCAGGCCATCAACATCCCGCTGGGCGGGGTGGTCTGCCATGACTGCCGGCCCGCAGGATCGATGTCCCCGTCACCGGCGACGGTATCCCTGCTTGCAGCCCTGCTCGAGGGCAACTGGGCAGTGATCGACGCGGCGGACGGGGCCACCCGCGCCCAGGGCGCGGCAGTGGTGGCCAATTACCTGCAATGGCACCTTGAACGAGCAGTAAAATCCCTCAAACTCGTGGAGCGACAATGAGCAAAGCCCCCAAGATCACCGGCAAGCCCGGGCCCCGCGTCCCGGCGCCGCGGCCGCAGGACGCGCCCATGCCCTACATCCAGCCCGAGCTCATCCCGCAGCATGTGGCCATCGTGATGGATGGCAACGGCCGCTGGGCCAACGCGCGCGGGCTGCCGCGCACCGAGGGCCACCGCGCCGGTGAGGCCGCGCTGCTGGACGTCATCGCCGGGGCTGTGCAAATGGGCATTAAGTACGTCTCGGTGTATGCCTTCTCCACGGAGAACTGGAAGCGCAGCCCCGAGGAGGTTCGCTTCCTGATGGGCTTCTCCCGCGACGTTCTGCGCCGCCAGCGCGACACCCTCAACGAATGGGGCGTGCGCATCCGCTGGGCCGGACGCGAGCCGCGGCTCTGGCGAACCGTGGTCAACGAGCTCAAGGCCGCCGAGAAACTCACCGCCGCCAACCAGACCTGCCAGATGACCATGTGCGTGAACTACGGCGGGCGGGCGGAGATCGCCGATGCCGTGAAGGCGATCGCCGAACAGGTCGCCGCCGGGACCCTGAAGCCCTCGCAAATCTCGGAGAAGACGGTGGCCAGGCACCTGGACGAGCCCGAGATGCCGGATGTGGACCTGTTCCTGCGCACCAGCGGCGAGCAGCGCACGTCCAACTTCCTGCTCTGGCAATCCGCTTATGCGGAAATGGTGTTCATCGACGAGCTCTGGCCCGACGTCGACCGCACGACCCTGTGGGATGCGGTGCGCGAATACGCCAGCCGCGACCGCCGGTACGGGGGAGCGGTGGACAAGCCGGCCATCGCCGGGGACGCGGCCGCCAACGCCTGACCGAACGCGTTCAGCGTTGCCCGCCGTCGTCGGCGCGCACCGCGGGGTCCGGCAGGTAACCGGCGCCCCAGCGGTCCATTGCCGCATAGGCTGCAGCCCTCGGCTCGGGCAGGGAAGAGAACACGTCGTGCATGGCCCCGGGGAGGATCGCGTTGGTGACCTCGCTGCCCAGTTTCAGGGACCGCTCGCGCACCACATTGACCTCGATGACACTGTCGTTGTGCAACATGGCCTCGTCGAAGCTGGTGCCCAGGTGCGTTGACTTCGAGGTCAGCACCAACACCGGGACCTTGATGTCCAGTCCCCTGGCCACCTCCCGGTGCCCGGCCATCACCGCGGTGATCCAGCCGGCGGTCGTCGGGAAGGCAATCGGCGGGCGCCAGCGCGGATGCAGATCCCAGGAGCCATTGCCCTGTCGGGATAGCGAGCGCCAGTAGTTGTCCAATTCCGGCAGGTGCAGCTTGGCCCGCGGCCGTAGTCGGGCAATGGGCTCGACCACGCCCTGGGCGGCGTAGCGCACCAGGTAGCTGCCCTGCATCTCCAGCCACGGACTGTTCAGGATCAACGCGTCGAAGGCCTCCGGGTGCCGGTTGACCCAGAGGCTTGTCACCAGCCCGCCGGTCGAATGCGCCAGGCAGATGCCCGTCGCGTCCGCGCCTTCCACGGAACGGATCATCTCCAGCGCCGCGCCCAGGTCCGCGTCGTACTCGTTCAGGGACGCGGTGAATCCGGGGTTCAGGTGGTGTGCGCGCAGGCTGCGACCGTAGCGGCGCAGGTCCAGCGCGTAGAAAGCGTAGCCGCGATCGCTCCAATACCGGGCCAGCTCGGCGTTGTAGAAGTAGTCGCTCCAGCCGTGGACGGCCAACACGAAGCCGACGTGCCGCCCCGCCGTCGGCGACGTGCCGTCGGTGGATGCTTCCGGTGCCAACGGTCCGGGCCACAGTGCGCCCAGTGCGCTGCGCAACCGGGAGCCAAGGTCGGGACGTGCATGCGCGGGTGCAGGGGTCGGACGCAGGTGGCGCACCAGGGTGGCGCACAGCTCGCCTTCGTCGTCCTCGCCCAGGGGCAGGGTCGTGTAGCTGAAGCCCTCGCCCAGGATGTCCGGCTCCCAGGTGCCCGGCAGGGTTGTTGCGCTGTACTCCGGCCACGTTGCGCTGGGATCGTCCGGAAGCGGTGGTGCGGGTCCGGAGCCGAGGGAGGAGGCGTGCGACATGTGTTGAGCATAACCAACTTGAAGTTGTTTGGAGCCGTGGATGCGGGAAGACTAGGAGTCATGCGCATATACCCCACGATTTTCCGTCTGGTTTTCACGAAGATGGATCCCGAAAAGGCACACCACTTTTCCTTCGATGCCCTGCGGCTGGCCGAGAAGCTCGGGGTGTCCGTCATCGCGAGGAAGCTGTGCGCCCCGGACCCTGCGCTGCGCCGCACCGTGATGGGGATCGACTTCCCCTCGCCCTTCGGCCTGGCGGCGGGCTTCGACAAGGAGGGGGCAGGCATTCCGGCCCTGGCGGACCTCGGCTTTGGCCACGTGGAAGTCGGCACCATCACCGGTGTCGCCCAGCCGGGCAACGAACAGCCGCGGTTGTTCCGTCTGGTCCAGGACAAGGCGGTCATCAACCGCATGGGGTTCAACAATGACGGTGCGCGCGCGGTGGCCCCCCGCATCCGTGCCGCAAGGCTGCGCCTGGGCACCCGCTTTGGCGCCGGCCGCCCGGTCATCGGCGTGAACATCGGCAAGACCAAGACCGTGGAACTCGATGACGCCGTCGCCGACTACCTTGTATCCACCCGTGAACTGGCCGCCCACGCCGACTACCTGGTGGTCAACGTGTCATCGCCCAACACCCCGGGGCTGCGCCTGTTGCAGGGCGTCGAGACGCTGCGGCCGCTGCTGAGCGCGGTGGGCGCCGAGGCCGACCGGGTCGCCGGACGCCACGTCCCGCTGCTGGTCAAGATCGCCCCCGACCTCAATGACGACGACATTGCCGACGTCGCCACATTGGCCACCGAGCTGGGGCTTGACGGCATCATTGCCACCAACACCACCATTGCCCGCGAACCGCTGGTCTCCGACGCGTTCAAGGTTGCCGAGATCGGGGCCGGGGGACTCAGCGGTGCACCGTTGAAGGCCCGCTCGCTGGCGGTCCTGCGGGTGCTGCGCGAAAAGGTCCCGGCCGAAATGGCGATCATCTCCGTGGGCGGGGTCAGCACCGGGGACGATGTCATCGAGCGCCTCGAGGCCGGCGCGGACCTGGTCCAGGGCTACACCGCGTTCCTCTACGAGGGGCCGCTATGGGTCCGTGGCATCAACAAGGCACTGGCAAAGGCACAGGCCCAGGGCAGGTCCCTGGCCAGGAAGTAGGCGCATGCGCGGAGCGGGGCCCCTTCACCGATCGGCGAGGGGGCCCCGCTCCGTTTGGGACGAGGGCGGGGGAGCAATGGGCGCTCTCCCATCGGATCCCGGACAGCGAAAAGGCGTGTGGCGCCCTGCCGGGAATCCAGTCCCCGGGGGCGCCACACGCCTTGGTGTGGAATCTTGAACGCGTGTGCGTATTGTTAGCGCGGATCCTCGCCGCGGCGGACCTGCGGCTTGGGCAGGCGCAACTTGCGGAACTGAAGTCCGCGCATGATGCCGTAGTAGGTCACGCCGCGTTCGACCGAGCCGAAGCGGGCAATCAGCCCCTTCTTCAGTCCGCGCGACATGATGAAGGCGTCGACGGCAACGAGTGCCACCAGGATCCACAGCGCAAAGGTGATGTAAACCTGAACCGCCGGGAACCTCGAGAGGGTCAGCGAAACGATCAGGAATGCGAAGACCGCGAACATCAGGTATTCGCCGACCATGAAGCGGCGGTCCACGTAGTCGCGGGTAAAGCGCTTTTGCGGGCCCTGGTCACGGGCTGCCATGAAGCGCTCGTCGCCGGTCTCGTTGGCCAGCCGCATGCGGTTCTGGGCCTCCAGGCGCTGGTTGCGCTCGGCCGCGCGCGCAAGCTTGCGGTCGGTGGGTACCAACGGGCGCTGGTTTTGCGCCTGCTGCGCACTGCGCTTTGGGGTCGGGGCATTTTTGCCGGCGGGCTTTGTGGTCTCTTCTGTGGGCGCTTCTACGGAAGCTGCCTGATCTTTCTTGCGTCCAAACACCTTTCCAGTCTAGCTTGCACCCGGCACGCCATCGCCATTCGGCGCACGGCGCGGTTGTAGGCTTTTTCCCATGACTACCAAGAACACCGCCGCCCCGGCATCATTCGGCGTGGATCGCGAGTCCCTGAGCGCGCACGTAGATACCGATTTCAACCGCATCGTCTCCGAACTCGGCAGGCTGGTGGCCATTCCCGGCATTGCCTGGGAATCGTTCGACCCCGACCAACTGGACCGAAGCGCCGAGGCCGTGGCGCAGCTGGTGCGCGAAGCCGGCATGGAAAATGTCGAGATCCTCCGCGTTCCCACCCCCGCAGGAGTGCCCGGGGGCCCCGCTATCGTGGCCAATCGCCCGGCCCGCGACGGCAAGCCGACCATCCTTCTCTATGCCCACCACGATGTGCAGCCTCCGGGCGACGAGGACCTGTGGGACACCAAGCCCTTTGAAGCCACCGAGATCGATGGCCGGCTGTATGGTCGCGGAGCGGCCGATGACAAGGCCGGCATCATGGTGCACATTGCCGCCCTGCGAGCGGTGCTGGACAGCATTGCGGACTTCGGCCTGGGTGTCGCCTTCTTCCTCGAAGGCGAGGAAGAGGCCGGCTCGCCCAGTTTCCGCCGGTTCCTGGAGACCCACCGCGATCGTCTGGAGGCGGACGTCATCGTGGTCGCCGACTCCAGCAATTGGAAGGTGGGGGTCCCGGCGCTGACCACTTCCCTGCGCGGCATGGTCGGGGGAGTGGTGGAGGTCCGCGCCCTGGCCCATGCGGTGCACTCGGGCATGTTTGGCGGGCCGCTGCTCGATGCCCCCACCCTGGCAGCTCGCTTGATTTCCACGTTCCATGACGCCGAGGGCAACGTGGCCATCGAGGGCCTGGTCTCCCACGAGCGTGCGGTCGTCGACTACCCAGAGGGGTCGTTCCGGGCGGATTCCTCGGTGCTGGACTCGGTCCAGTTGGCGGGCAGCGGCAACATCGCCGACAGGCTCTGGAACAAACCGGCCCTTTCGATCATCGGGATGGACATCCCCTCGGTTGCGGTTTCTTCAAACACCTTGTTGCCTTCCACGCGATTCAAGCTGAGCCTGCGCATCGCCCCCGGACAGGACCCGGAGTCGGCGGTTGCCGCGCTGCGCGCGCACATCATGGGCCAGGACCTGGGCGGGGCCCAGGTGACCTTCGAGGCCGACGAGGCCGGGCAGTCCTTTTCCACCGACACCTCGGCCCCGGCCGCGCAAGCTAGCCTGTGGGCGCTGGGGGAGGCGTGGGGAGTTCCGGCAGTTGAAACCGGCATCGGCGGATCCATTCCATTCATCTCCGACCTGCTCGAGATCTTCCCCGCCGCGCAGATCCTCGTGACCGGCGTCGAAGACCCGGATTCCCGCGCGCACTCGGCCAATGAGTCGCTGCACCTGGGCGATTTCCGTCACGCAATTTTGGCCGAGGCGCTGCTCTTGGCACGCTTGAACAACCACGGGCTATAAGGTCCGGGCGGCGTCGCTGCGCCAGCACGTGCGGTCTCGTCGTACCATTGAAGGTGAGGGGCCGCGCTTGAGGCGTAGCCCAAGTGAGCAGTATATGGAGGATCACGCATGACAACTGCAGCCAATGAGACCACCGCAGACCCGACCGAGCTTCCGAGCCACGAGGTCAAGCTGTCGGAGGTCGCAGCAGAAAAGGTCCGTTCACTGCTTGAACAGGAAGGCCGCACCGATCTTCGGTTGCGCGTCGCCGTTCAGCCAGGGGGATGTTCGGGCCTGATTTACCAGCTCTACTTCGACGAGCGCCTGCTGGAGGGCGACGCCGTAAAGGACTACGACGGCGTCGAGGTCATTGTCGACAAGATGAGCGTTCCCTACCTGGACGGAGCTTCGATTGACTTCGAAGACACCATCTCCAAGCAGGGTTTCACCATCGACAACCCGTCCGCCGGGGGCTCTTGCGCCTGTGGAGATTCCTTCCACTAAGCCGGAACCAAATGCACCGCCCATACGTTGAGACATCTTCGTCCCTGGGCGGTGTTTTGGTCGGCATTCGCATGCCCGAGAGGGTAAGCTCTACGATAAGTAGTAAAACTATGGTTTTCTTCGACCTCATCAGCGTTGATTCACTTGAGTCCGGCCGCTGGGTGTCGAAGACTCATTCAGCACCAACAAAGAGGAAGGGCCGTCTGTGAGTTCGCAAGACCGAACCAGCAGCCGCCGCAAAGGCAGAGCCAAAGTCATGGCGATTGCTGGCGCCGGCGCGTTGTTGTTGACGGGATGTTCAGCGGAAGTCCAGCGAGGTTGGCTCCCAAACGTCGAACGTGACACCACCAACCACACCGGTATGATCCAGGATCTCTGGGTCAACTCGTGGATTACCGTACTTTTGATCGGTATCTTGACGTGGGGCCTGATGCTTTGGTGCATCATCGCCTACCGCCGCCGCAAGAATGACACTGGCTTCCCGCGCCAGCTCAGCTATAACTTGCCAATCGAAATTTTCTACACGGCCGTGCCGCTCGTGCTTGTCCTGACGTTCTTCACGTTCTCCGACAGCACCGAGAAGGCAATCAACACCGAGGTGGATTCCGAGCTCGTGGTCGATGTCCGTGCCAAGCAGTGGGCATGGGACTACAACTACACCTACCAGGGCCAGGAAAAGTACGATGCCACCGTTCAGGCACACCTGACCGGTGAAGAGGGCGTCGAGGAAACTCTGCCCACCCTGTACCTGCCTGTTGGAAAATCCGTCACGCTCGAGTTGAACAGCCGCGACGTCATCCACTCGTTCTGGGTTCCTGCATTCCTGCAGAAACTCGACATGATTCCTGGCAAGACCAACTACATCTACCTCACGCCGCAGGTCGAAGGACGATTCGACGGCAAGTGCGCGGAGCTCTGCGGTGAATACCACTCGGAGATGCTCTTCAACGTGCAGGTAGTGTCCGAAGCCGAATTCCTGAACCACCTGGCCACCTTGAAGGACGGCCACATCGGTGAGGAACAGGACCGCAAGCCGGGCGAGGTCAACCAGGTTTCGGCCCACGCATCGGAAGGGGAGTAATCCGTCGTGACTACTTACGAATACGCAACCGATGAGGCCAAGACCCTCGCACCACGCGTCGTGCCGATTTCCAAGGGACGGATCTTCGTCAACTGGATCACCTCCACCGACCACAAGACGATCGGGTACATGTACCTGATCACCTCGTTCGTCTTCTTCTGCATCGGCGGCGTGATGGCCCTGGTCATCCGTGCCGAGCTGTTTGAACCGGGCATGCAGATCCTGCAGACCAAGGAACAGTACAACCAGCTGTTCACCATGCACGGCACCATCATGTTGCTGATGTTTGCAACCCCGCTCTTTGCAGGGTTCACCAACGTCATGATGCCACTGCAGATCGGCGCACCCGACGTGGCCTTCCCGCGCCTGAACGCGCTGGCCTTCTGGTTCTTCTCCTTCGGTTCCACCATTGCGCTGGCAGGTTACCTGACCCCGCAGGGTGCGGCGTCCTTCGGCTGGTTCGCATACGCGCCGCTGTCGAACACCACCTTCAGCCCCGGCGTGGGTGGCGACCTCTGGGTCTTCGGCCTCGCGCTCTCGGGCTTCGGCACCATCCTTGGCGCCGTCAACTTCATCACCACCATCATCTGCCTGCGTGCACCGGGCATGACCATGTGGCGCATGTCCATCTTCACCTGGAACGCGCTGATCACCTCGATCCTGGTCTTGATGGCATTCCCGCCGCTGGCAGCAGCACTGTTCGCGCTCGGCGCGGACCGCCGGTTCGGGGCGCACGTCTTTGACCCGGAAGCGGGCGGTGCCGTCCTCTGGCAGCACCTCTTCTGGTTCTTCGGACACCCGGAGGTCTACATCATTGCGCTGCCGTTCTTCGGCATCGTCTCCGAGATCTTCCCGGTCTTCTCCCGCAAGCCGATCTTCGGCTACAAGGGCCTGGTCTTCGCAACGATCTCGATCGCTGCGCTGTCCGTCTCCGTGTGGGCCCACCACATGTACGTCACCGGCTCCGTCATGCTTCCGTTCTTCGGCTTCATGACCATGCTGATCGCGGTTCCGACCGGCGTGAAGTTCTTCAACTGGATCGGCACCATGTGGCGGGGCTCGATCACCTTCGAGACCCCGATGCTCTGGAGCATCGGCTTCATGGTGACGTTCCTCTTCGGTGGCCTGACCGGCATCATCCTCGCGGCCCCGCCGCTGGACTTCCACGTCTCGGACACCTACTTCGTGGTAGCACACTTCCACTACGTGGTCTTCGGAACCGTGGTCTTCGCGATGTTCGCAGGCTTCTACTTCTGGTGGCCGAAATGGACCGGCAAGATGCTCAACGAGCGCCTTGGCAAGATCCACTTCTGGATGCTGTTCGTGGGCTTCCACGGCACGTTCCTGATCCAGCACTGGCTGGGCGTCATCGGCATGCCGCGACGTTACGCCGACTACATGCCGGAAGACGGGTTCACCACCATGAACCAGTTCTCCACCGTGTTCGCCTTCATCCTGGGCATGTCGATGATCCCGTTCTTCTGGAACGTCTGGACCACGCACCGCAACGCCAAGAAGGTTACCGTGGATGATCCGTGGGGCTTTGGTGCATCGCTGGAATGGGCAACTTCCTGCCCGCCGCCGCGCCACAACTTCCACTCGATTCCGCGTATCCGCTCCGAGCGTCCGGCTCTTGACCTCCACCACCCGGAACTGAGCGCCCGCTCGACCCCGGAGACGGCGGTGGCCAAGATCTTCGGCCCGGCAGACCAGAAGGACCTGTAGAGATGAAAATTGAAACTTGGCTCTTCCTGGGCGGCATCTTCTTCTTCACCCCGGTGGCGATCGTGTACGGCATCATGACCAACTGGGAAGAACACGTAGGCTACCTCGCGTTGTTCATGCTCTCGGGCATGTGCATCATGATCGGCTGGTACCTGCTGCACACGTCCCGTCGCGTCGGCCCCCGTCCCGAGGACCGTCTTGACGGCGAGATCCACGAGAACGCCGGCACCGTTGGCCTCTTCTCCCCGTGGAGCTGGTGGCCGCTGGCACTGGGTACGGGTGCCGCGATCGGCTTTGCCGGTTTGGCACTGGGCTTCTGGGTCCTGTACATCGGTGTTGGCCTCACGATCGTCGGCCTGGTTGGCTGGGTCTACGAGTACAGCCGCGGTGACCACGCCCACTAACCCGGGCATGTGAGACCCGAAGTGCATCGGCGGAAGCGGTGCTTCTTTCCCCTCGCGGGGAGAGGAGCACCGCTTCGGCTTTTTAAGCGCCAGGCCCCGGAATGCGGGAGAATGGAAACCTGAGGGGCCGGATGCAGGTCCACCGACACTGGAGCAAATGTGAAACCCTACGCGCCGCAGCCCAAGGTGCATGGCCTGATCGATGGCGATTCGCCCGTGAGCAAGTACCGGCAGATTCGCGAGATCCTGCGTACCCACGCAGCCACGGTCTGCCAGCCCGGATACCGGCTGCCGCCAGAGCGCGAGCTGGCCGAGGAATTCGGAGTGGCCCGCAAGACCTTGCGGCAGGCCATCGACTCGCTGGTCGAGGACCAGGTGCTCAAGAGGGTGGTCGGCGTCGGGACGTTCGTGGCGCACCCCAAGCTGGACCTGCAGATCCGCCTGAACTCCTACAGCGAGGAAATGGTCCGGCGCGGCATGGTCCCCGATGCGCATGTGCTGCGCTTCGAGGAGTCGCCGGCTTCGAGCAGCCTGTCGCGCCACATGGAGATCGACGAGGGCGAGCCCGTGATCCGCTTCAGCCGTCTCCTGCTGGCCGATGGCAAGCCGATGAGCCTCGATGAGAACTTCATGCCCAGCGCGCTGGTACCCGGGTTCCTCAACGACCCCCCGCCCATTTCCCTCTACCAGTCGTTGAATGAACGCTACGGCCTGGTACTGGAGTGGGGCGAGGACCAGATCGAAAGCACGGCGGCGACAAGCGAGCACGCCGGGCTCCTGAAGGTCGAGGTGGGTTTCCCGTTGCTGCGCATCACCCGATACGCCTTTGTTGGTGAGGTGCTCGTCGACTATTCGATCTCCCTCTATCGTTCCGACCGCTACAAGCTCTTTGTCCCGCTGCAGCGCCAGGGGACCCGCAGTCCGCGCTACACCACCGTGCGGTAGTCCAAGAGGCTCCAGTGCGGCGGCACGGTCTTCTTGTGGGCAAGTCGTGATGGCCCGTGTCCCGCTCCTGAAACTTCAGCCATGCCCGAACGGTGTCCATGCCCGATGCAGGCGGCGCTTCCCTGGTCGATGGCGAGAGCCAAGATCCGTGCCCGAATGTGCCGGTATCGGTGACCGGACGGCGGTCAAGCACCATGGCCTCGTCGATGCTGGAGTACTTGATGATCGCCAGGGCCGGACAGAACCGCTCCTCGGCGACCAACGGGATGCCGTTGTCGATGTCCGCGACCTAGGGCGTCGGGTGGAAGCGGCCTGGCTGCCGCTCTTCGGGTTCCCGCCGAGCAGCACAGATGCGCCGGAGTCCCTGGCGGCCTGGACCAGGTTGGCGACGATGTCGTACTGCGCCTTGTTTTCTGCAGCGCGGCAAGTCCCAGTGCCACGACCAGCGCCGGGGCGCCAGCAGAACGACGGTGGCCGGTGCTGGCTGCACCGGACCTTGGATTTAGCAACTGTGCGGCGCTAGAGCACCGAGCCCGTTCTGAATATCCACGAACGTGCGACCAGCGGGTTGCCGGCAGCGTCGCGGATGCCCGCAACACTGCCCACGGTGACCCGGTATTGGGCCAGCGACCCGAGCGTCACCGACGGATTGACGGTCATGACGCGTGTGGTGGCGTTGTAGCTGACCACCGCGCTGATCGTTGCACCGCTGGCGACGTTGCTCAGTCGCACGGTGGTCCCGGAGACACCCGTGACCGGCTCGCTGAACGTCGCCGTCGCGTTAGCCGTCCTGCGCACCCCGGTGGTTCCCGAGGTGATGGTGAACGTCGGCGCCGGGCCCGTGGTGAAGGTCCGGGTGCTAGCCACCAGCGGGTTGCCGGCGGTGTCGCGGATGCCCGCGGTCAGCGAGACCGCATAGGTCCTGTCCGCCGCCAGGGTGGCGGTCGGGTTCAGGGTGGCAACCCGAGTGGTGGCGTCGTACGTGACCGTCGCCGGCACCACCGTCGTTCCCGACCGAAGGACAAACGTGGTTCCCGAGACCCCGGTGACCGGCTCGCTAAAGGTCGCCAGGACGTTGCCCGTTTGGCTGACCGAGCGTGCGCCGGAGGCCGGAGTGAATGCGGTTACCGTTGGAGCCGGGCCCGTGGTGAAGGTCCGGGTGCTAGCCACCAGCGGGTTGCCGGCAGTGTCGCGGATGCCCGCGGTCAGCGAGACCGCATAGGTCCTGTCCGCCGCCAGGGTGGCGGTCGGGTTCAGGGTGGCAACCCGAGTGGTGGCGTCGTACGTGACCGTCGCCGCCACCACCGTCGTTCCCGACCGAAGGACAAACGTGGTTCCCGAGACCCCGGTGACCGGCTCGCTGAAGGTCGCCAGTACGTTGCCCGTTTGGCTGACCGAGCGTGCCCCGGAGGCCGGAGTGAACGCGGTTACCGTTGGAGCCGGGCCCGTGGTGAAGGACCAGGTGTTCGCCACCAGCGGGTTGCCGGCAGTGTCGCGGATTCCCGCGGTGAGCGAGACCGCATAGGTCCTGTCCGCCGCCAGGGTAGCGGTCGGGTTCAGGGTGGCAACCCGAGTGGTGGCGTCGTAGGTGACAGTCGCCGCCACCACCGTCGTTCCCGACCGAAGGACAAACGTGGTTCCCGAGACCCCGGTGACCGGCTCGCTGAAGGTCGCCAGGACGTTGGTCGCAGTGCTGACCGAGACGGCGGCGGAGGCCGGGGTGCGTGCCGTTACCGTGGGGGCAACGAACTCCGTCCGCGGGGTGGTTGCGGCGCTACGCGCCGAGACCGGTCCCGTTCCCACGGAGTTGACCGCCGCGACGTCGAACGTGTACGCCGTCCCGTTGGTCAGACCCGTCACCAGTAGCGACGTCGCCGTGGCTGGCGCCACCTGGGTCCGCACCAGCGTGGTGCCCGCGAAGGCACGCACCCGGTAGCTGGTCACCGGAGCGGCGTTGGTCACCGGCAACGGGGCCAGCCAGTTGACGGTCGCCGAGGCGTTCGCCGCCGTGACGGTGCCGATGCGGGCCGCTCCCTGGAGTACCAGGGGCACGGCCGGAGTCACCGCGTTGGACAAGGCCGAGAACGGGCTGGTTCCCACCGCGTTGGTGGCGGAGACCTGGAACCTGTAGGTGGTTCCGTTGGTCAGCCCCGTGACGACCAGGCTGGTCGCCCCTGCGGCGGCCGGCCGCAGTGCGCCGACCTGGACGCCTGCAGCGTTGACCACCTTGACGGCGTAGGACGTTGCAATCCCCGTGGCCGGTGCGATCCAGTTGACCGTGGCGCTGGCGTTGCCGCCAACTGCCGCCCCGATGGCCGGGGCGCTAGGTGCCACGGTGTCGGCGAAGACGATGCTCTCGATGTTGCGGAGCGTGTCGATGCCGTCGGCGCCGCCGTTGTGGTTCACGGTGGTGACGGATCCCGGCGAGCCGGGCATACCGTTGCCGCCCGTTGTGGTGACAGTGTAGTTGGCACTCACATCGGAGAAGACGGCGGTGTCGGTGGTCCCCGCGGCGTCCGCGGCGGTGGGTGTCACCAGTTCCCTGACAATGACCAGGTTGCCGGGATCCACGATGCCGGCCGCGACGTCCGCGGCGAGCGTCTTGGTGTTGCCCGCCTGGTAGGTGCGCTCCATGAGGTCGGTGGTTCCGACCTCCGTGCCGGCGCCGTCGCGGACGCTGATGCGGACCTTCAGGTAGCGGTCGCCGTCCAGGACGTCGTCCGCTCCGCGGCCCTCAAGTACGTCGTTGCCGAGCCCGCCAAGCAGGATGTTGCCATCTCCCCATACCGGCCCCTCGAGAGGGCAGGCGCCGGGCGCCGAGGCAGCCTCGACCGTGGAGAGTGGCGTGGTGGGTGCCGGAAGGATGTCGCCCAGTCCCGCGATCCTGTCGATGCCTGCCTGGTCCAGTGCGTCGCAGCCGGTGAAGCCGCCACCGCCCTGGGCGCTGGGGACAACGTCGTCGCCGCGGATGATGTCGTTGAAGGCCGAACCCGAGTTCGCCTCCGTCTCCTGCCAGCGGTCGCGGTTCACGACGGCCGGAAGGTTCAGTCCTATCAGGTTGCGGTTGATGTTCATGTCGTCGTCCGCGCCGACGGTGTCGTACTGGTGGTTTGCCCAGTCGAACCCGCCCGCCGAGGCGTAGCGGTCCACGGCGGAGTTGGAAGACATGATGTCGTCCCCGCCCTCGGCGTCGTAGTCGTTTTCGCCGACCTGGCCGATGAAGACGTCGTTGCCGGGCTTGGTTTGTGCAGGATCATCGAAGAACGGTGCCCCGTGGTCTCCGATCAGGAGGTCTGCGCCGGCGCCGCCCTGGATCCAGTCGTCGCCGCCGCCTCCGAATACGGCGTCAGTGCCCTCGCCGGCCTGGACGAAGTCGTTGCCCTCTCCGGCGAACGTCTCGTTGTCGTTTGCTCCACCGTTGGTGAAGTCCTGCCCGTCGCCGGACATCACGATGTCGAGGCCGATGCCCGCGTTGATGTAGTCGTCGCCCGGGCCGCCCTTGGTCACGTCGTCGCCGGCGAGATCGGTCATGCGGTCGTCGCCGTCACCGCCGAGCGCCACGTCGTCGCCGCCCTGGCCCTCGATGACGTCGTTGCCGTCGCCACCCCAGAACGTGTCGTTGTCGTTGCCGCCGGTGATCCGGTCTACAGCGGCGGTGCCGTTGTAGACCGCCTGGCCGTTGATGCCCGAGGGATCAACGGTGTTCTTTTCCTTGTACTGGATGGTGCCGTCAGGCTTGCGGAGCAGCAGCAAGTTTTCGTTGCACTCCGATGCCGGGTCGTCGGCGACCACGGGTCCACCGGAGGCCAGGTAGCCCTCCGGGGTGCCCGCCAGGTTTGACAGCTGGAACTTGCAATCCGAAGTGGCGAACACGTCCGCCTTCAGCGTGTGCGTCCCATCGGTGTTGCGCATGATCATCTCGGCGAAGCTGTTGCTCTCGAGTGCTGCGCGCAGGTTCATGCCGGGCGTGCGGGCCAGGTAGTAGAAGCGGTCGCCGTTCTGCAGATCCGTCATCTGGTTCTCGAAGACGTAGTTGAACGTGCTACCGAGTAGGCCACCGAAGAGGTTGGTTTTCTCAGCCAGGCCGCCGACCCAGAGGTCGACCTTGTTCAGGCCGGTCTCGGTGTTGGCGTAGGCGCCTGCGCTGTTGATGAAGTCCAACGCCTCGGGCGTCGGGGAAACCCCGCCTCCCGGGTCCACGAGCGCCTTGGCTGCCGCACGCTTGGCGGCAGATGTGGTGGCCTCGGTGATCGTCGGGTAGGTTCCGTAGGCGGCCACGAAGTTGATCAGCGACTCCGGGTGCTTGAGGTTCTGGCCGAAGTCCGCCCAGCTCGTGTAGGGAGCCAGTTGGCCATCGCCCGTGCTGTCGTGGATCTGGCGGCGCAGCTCGTTCAGCGGCGGCACGCCGGCCTCGCGGGCCCTGGTCAGGTTGATCGTTGCGAGGTCCAAGGGCAGGCCGAGCAGGTTGTTGCGCAGCGTGCCGGTCACGAACTCGTCCAGCTCGTTGCCAGCCTGGTCGCTCATGCCCATCACGAGGCTTCCTGCTGCCTGTTCAGAGGTAAGCTGGCCGGCGGTTCCACCGTCCGTGTACGAGGGCGGGTTGAGGAATCCGTCGAGCAGCGAAATGGAGTTGTCGGAACCGTCCGGGTTGGTGCGGGAGATCGTCTCCGTCAGCATCGAGTGCCCGAACCGGTAGACGGCGTGGGCAAACTCGGCCTTCACCGCTGCGTTCAGGTCGGAGTGGTAGACGCGGAAGGGTTGGATCGCCGGCTGGATCTTGCGGCCGAACTCCTCGAACACCAGGTGCTGGTACTCCATCTCGGTGACAAAGCGGGCGGCCTGGAACAGGCGTTCGCCGTTCCATCCCGCCGCTCCGGCCGCCGTCTTCCATTCGGCCAGTGCCGCGACGCCCTTGACAGTGGTGTCGGTGGTCAGCGTGTTCTTGATGTCGTCCACAAGCCTGTCGTGCTCGGAGTGGAAGACCTGGTGGATGGTGGTGAGGCCGATGTTCTCGTTGACTCGTCCGTCGCCTGCGGCGAAGTGCGCGTCGAGCATCTCATTGTCGTAGGTGCCGGCCGGCTGGGCCGCGAAGTCGGCCGAGGCCGTCGTATCGGTGTCCGGGACCGGCACAACGGCGGGAGTTGCCGGGTTGTGGTCGGTGTCCTGCGGGCTGGGGTCTGCGTTGTGTGCGATGTCAGTCATGAACGGCGTGTTGAAGTGGACGGCGTTCGCGGGTACGGGAACCGGGGTGGTCTTGTTTCCCTCCACCAGACCTGTCGGAGTCACGTACTGCGGAAGGCCCCGCGCGGGGCCGGGGATGAACTTTCCGTACGGGTCGACGGCCAGCTGCGGCACGTCGGTGATGTCCCTGTCGGTGAGGGAGAGGCCCAGGAGCGTCGCGGCCTGCGACTTGACCCGCGCCCAGGTCGCCATGCCTCCGGCGGTTGGTCCAGCGGGTCCTCCAAGTAGCTTCCCCGTGGCGACCGGCCGTACGGCGGTGTTGTTGACGTACTCGCGCAGGAAGACCTGGTGGGACGCGTGCGAGGTGTAGGTCTGTGACTGGTCGACGTATGGCGAGTCGGTGTTGACTGCGTCCTGGATATCGTCGGCATTTCCCAGGATGCCGTCGGGGCCAGGCTGGTTCTGCGCCCGGGTCAGGACCATGAAGGCCTGGTTGGCCGGAACCTCGTCACCGGTGTTGGGCTTGGCGTCGGGACCGACCGTTCGCAGCGGGTCGTCAGCCTTGAGTGGAACGTAGACGGTTGCCCCGCCCTTGACGGTTTGGTCGACGCCATGGTCGAAGAACTGCCCGAAGAGCGTGAACATCGAGTTGTAAGGTGGCGACAGGCCGACGTCGGTCGTGACGTTCGGGATGAACAGCGTATCCCCGGTCGGCACGCAGCCGGCGGGCACGCCCTCGACCGCGGGAGTGGCGAGCGGGTCGGGATCGGTGGTGCAGGGGAACTTGCCGACGTTTCCCTGTGTGCGCACGGGGAACCCCGCCGCGTTGACCGCAGCGGGGTTGGTGGACGTCTGATCCACGATCAGGTTGCTGATTTCGCGTGGCCGGGTATCGAAGACGTCCCCCGTCTTCTGCGCGTATGAGGTGGCCGCTGGCTGCCCGAGGGCCGGAGCGGACTCTGCGGCGCCGAAGACGGGGTTGGTCAGGCGTGGGAACGTCTGGTCCGCCGCGCCAAAGGTCTCCCGTCCGGGGAGCAGGTTGTTGCAGGTACCGTCGACCGTCCGCAGGCCGAAGGTGGTGATCGCGTCAGGGACCTGGTTGGGGCCGTTGCCGATCAGCGCGCCACAGGGCCCCGTTGCGGAAGTGGTATTGGCGACGTGCGCTTCGGCAATCTTGATCTGCTTCAAAATAAACGCGAGGTCGCTTGCCGTCACGGTGAATCCCGCGCCCAGGGGTGCCACCGCGGCATTGGCCGGTAGGCTCACCGCCGGGAAGCCGACCAAGGTCGTCAGGAGCAGCGCAGAGCCGGCCGCCACAACGCGGGTGGGCACACCGAACGAGCCCTTCCGCCCACGCTTCTTCTTCGGTTGATGCCATTGCGACGCTCGACCGCCCCCGGGACCACTGTCTGCGGGCCTTGCGTAGGTGTTACTCATGGTGTGCCTGCCTTAGTCGGAAATATGACGCCTCAAAATGCGCCGAGGACCTTGTGGAAAACCTGTGACCACGGCACGCGACATACAAAGTCAGGGTTTACCCACGGCTGTCACCGCCAGGACGGCAAACTCTCGACAAAGTTCCCAGAGTGCAGAAGCGCGGACCATGGTTCCCGTTCAGGGACCCCTAATCGACGGGCAAGCCCAGCGCAGAGGACTTCTGACAAAGATTTCAGGATTCGCTGGCTGGGGTATCCACCCCGACTATGTTGGTTTTGCCAAGTCGCTTACCAACCGCCAGCAAGGAATGTCGTTCAGCACGAGGGAAAGCTACCCGATCGGTCTCCGGCCCCGGGTTGGACGTAGCCAAAGGGGAACGGCCGGGGCGTCATTGCATCATGGTTCGCCGGGGCAAAGAACGTGATGGACGATCCGGCAGGTGAACGCACCGACGACGTTAGGGTGAACTGAGAAAAGGCAGACGGCGCCGTCACTTCCTGGATCGAACCCATCACGAAGGCGGGGATCCAGGAAATCGACGACGATATCGATGACCATTTGGCAGATTCCGGGGTATCTGGTCGACGGCGCGGCTACCGACGTTTTTTACGTCTGCCGTCGGCGTCACGGATGGAAACGATTTCTGGCGTCGGCTCGTTGAATCCGCCTCTCGACGCCCGCCACGAACCGGGACCGCCTCCTGAACGAAACGCCCGCTTTTGGCGAATCAACAAGTGCTTCTTCGCGCCAACGCAACACCCCTGAATCCATCCACGAACCTGAAACTTGGCTAGGGCCGAAGCAGAACTTTGCCTGCACGCATCCCGGGTATCCGCCACGGGCGTCCTGGCGGCGCAAATGGCCATGGAAGGAAGTAGGCATGGCTCCCGAACCAATCGCCTGTCGCAGTACGTGCTGGATCGGGACGTCCTCAACGAGGAGGCCTGGACCTGCTGGGTTCTGGGGTTGGAATTGCGAGAAAACCCGCTGCGGGGCCTGGGATATCAGGGCACGGATGGGCGTTTGTATGCGTTCGCCGCGCACTGGGCAGAGGTCCGTGAAGGCGTGCGCGAACCGGGTGGTGCCCTCTAGCCCGAGTTCGGCGGCGAGATCCGCGACGGCGGCGGTGGACACGAGAGATTCCTTTCCACGGCTTTGGTCGGGGCTGGTTCCCCTGGGTCCATGGTGGCTAGGAACGGCGTGGAATAGGTGGAAGGAATTCTCAAGGATGGCCACGTACCTTGGCTCCGTTTCTTGGCGAAGAATTGCCTGGATCTTGCGTATTACCCGGCTCCGATCTTGAGGGAGGCAGGGGATAATGGTTGGCGTAGCCGGTCTTGGGGTCGGCTACGAGGCGCGGCGGCGGGGCACCTGATGCTACGCGCATGCCGTGTCCCGGAGCCCGGAGACTTCAGCCCGGCTGAGCAGGGTGCGGACCAGTTCACCCCCAAGAGCGGGGGCTATGGATCTGCGGGGGTGCGTGTGGAAGGATGGCGCTTGTTGGTTCTTGGGGAATTTCAACTTGGGGAGTTGCAAAGTGGATACGCTTGTGGGGATCAGGGGAGATGGCCACGCCGTGCGGGAGACCGACGGTCGGATACAAGTCAACATCTTGGGGACGTTTCAGATCCGTTCGGGGAACTCCGTCCTGGATGCGGGGCAGATGGGAGGGCCGAAGCCTCGCCAGATCCTGGAAATCCTGCTGCTGCATCTGGGGACCCCTGTCTCCAAGTCGCGGCTTATCGACATGTTGTGGGACGGAGCGGCCCCGGTGGCAGCGGTGTCGGCCTTGGAATCCCACGTCTCGGTGCTGCGCCGGTGCCTGCAGCCGGGCCGGGGCAAGAACGGCCCGCTGAGAACCGCCACCGGCGGCTACGTGCTGGATCCGGAACTGGTCGACCTCGACCTGTCTCACTTTGAGCGCCTGGTGGTCCGCGCCGAGCGATCCGAGCCACGTGTTGCCCTCCCGCTGTTGCACCAAGCTCTCGCCCTCGCCACCGGACCGCTGTTGGGAAGCGAACTGTTGCCCGAATGGGCCGAAACGGAACGTCAACTGCACGCGAGTCGGGTATCCTCGGCCAGCATCCTTGCTGCACAGGTTTCTCTTGAACTGGGAATGGCTGCCGAGACCATCCGCTTGGCACAGCAAGTGCTCGAGGGTGACAGCCTCAATGAGGCGGCATGGACCTGCCTGGTCCTCGGCCTGGAAATGGAAGGGAACCCGCTTCAGGGCCTGCAGGCCCTTGACCGCTGCCGTCGCGTCATGGACAAGGAGCTGGGATGCTCCCCGGGGCCGGCCCTGAAACAGGCCCAAGAGCGGCTGTTGCGCCAGACCTCCGCGTCGGAAGACGACTTCGGTGAGGTCATTGGGGCGTTGCTGGCCCTCCAAGGGACGGTTGCGGATGGGGCAAGCGGCGGTATTGGGGTGGGGGCAGGGGGCGAGATCGCCGATGCCCGCCTCAGCCCCCAGGAGGCGGGCCACGTCATTTCCGGTTACCTAGAACGCGTACTGGGACTGGTGGCCGCGTGGTTGCCACACGAAAACTTCCCCATGGGCCTGTGACCCTGTGTCCCGGGCACATATCCCGAGCCTTCCTGCGATACATGCCCCACCCATCAGGGAACACGGGAACGGTCCCTGAGTTGACCTGGACTGACCGATGACGCCACGGGGATGGGTTGCCGGCTGCCGCACCATGGCAGGGGAGTCCACGTGGGTTCCGTCGCTTCCTTGCAACCCCCAGCTGCCGGGGCCTTCGATGGTGCCATCCTGGCTGGCGTCATCGGGTGCCGCGGGGCCCTCGGCCTACGGGAGATGGCACGTGCCAAACGACGCTCCGGTCATGCGCTAAACACAGCTGGCAGACACCTCATGGCTCTTTGGACGGCGTGAACAGGGCTCCGCGGCCGCGGCAGGCATCTGTCGTTGATGTGGATGTCGAGCGTTGCCATTTCAGGCCGTCATCGTGCTCGGCAGCGCCAGGGCCGTGGTGGAACCGGCCCACGGGTCCGCGAAGTCGAGGAAGAAGTCGTTGGCTGTCTCCGGGGCCAGGCAGCTACCGAGAGCACTGTCAGGGCTCTCGGCGCCAGCGGTCGGGGGTCCACAGCGAAGTCCTGCACCGTGATGGACCTGTCGGACGCTCCGAGCACCACGCGCACGCCCGGAGAATGAGCTACGGGATCCCTGGCGTCGTTCCGAACCTCGAATTCCGCAAGGACGATATCGCCCCAGGTCGAGTTGGCCGGCTACCGCCACCGGAGGCCCGGTATGGAATTCCCCGAGACGTCAGGTGCGGTTGAACCACCTGCATGGCCGCCATGCTGTGAGTGGCCGCTCCCGGAGCCTGCACCCGCGGCGGCCCCAAAGGGCAAGCGCAGCCCACCGCCCATGGCGGCCAACGCCTCACGGCCGCGCAGCGCCGAGGGTATGCCGTTGGCCGCGAGCCGGGCGAACCTGCCCGCCCGCAGCACCTGCAAAGACCCGAACGACGTCGATGCGGTGGCTCTCGAGTCGGTTGCCGTCTTGGCCACGTTCCCGTAGCCGGCCCCGGACACGAGAAGCCCGGTTACACCTGCGAAAAACAAACCCAGTTGTGGGCGGGTCATTCCACAGGAGGTCCCGGCCCTCGCGAGGATGGATTTCCCAGCGTCAGGTGAACCCGCAGTCGCATCGATCTCGTTCGGACCCATGACATACGCCTCCGTCGGTTGCTGCTGTCCGGCGGCCGATGCTACGGCAACGCCTACGCCTTGATACCGAAGCCTGCAGGGGAGGGGCTGTGAAAAGGCCATGCAGGGCAGTCTCGGTACCACCGACGGAGACGCCCCAAACCGCGCAACCATCTACGTCGGGACGAGTTCCTGCTAGGCCGCGGACCTCCAGGGTGCCGCACCCGGAGAGCTCGGCCGGTCATTATCGCCAAGCACGAACTGTCTTACGATTTTCAGAAGGATCCTTCCCTGGATCGCAGTCGTGAGCATCCCTGGGTTGGGACAGCCCGGAAAAACCTAAGCCCAGGGGAGTGCCGGCGATCCGCCCGTGGAGCATGTTGCCTGCGGCGCGGCCAGAGGCGAGCGAATTGTCGGTTAAAGCACTGCGGGGCCCACCAAATGGTGGGCCCCGCAGTCAGGATGAACTCCTGGCAGATACTACTTTTCGATGGATTCCGTGGAGGAACCTTCGATTTCTGCCGGTCCGTGTCCATGTTCGGCATGCACTGCTGCCAACTCAGAAGGCGTAACCGGGGCCACGCGATCCTCGAAGAAGAACTTGGACAGGGCGCCGCGGCGCTTTTCGCTGCCGCTGATGTGGCCAGCCGCGTTTGGCTGGGCCGGAATGACCTTGCGGTCCTCGTAGTTGACCAACTGGTGCAGCTTGTAGACATCCAGCGCCTCGTGGCGTTCCGAGAAGGTGCCTTCCGGCGACATCTCGATGATTCCGGTTTCGCGACCGTGCAAGACGATCTCGCGGTCCTTGCGCTGCAGCGACAGTGCGATGCGGCGGGCCACGATAAAGCCGAGAATCGGGCCGAGGAAGAACAGCACTCGCAACCAATAAGTGACGTCGTTCAACGACACGTGGAAGTGGGTGGCGATCAAGTCGGAGGAGGCCGCTGCCCACATCACGCAGTAGGAAACGACACCGGCAACACCCATGCCCGTACGGAACGGGGCGTTGCGCGGGCGATCCAGCAGGTGGTGTTCGCGCTTGTCCTTGGTGACCCAGCTTTCGATCCACGGCCATGCGAACATGATCGTGAACATGATGCCAGCAGGGATAAGAGCCGGAATCAGGACGTTCAGCGTCAGGGTGTTGGTGCCCCACGGGAACGGGATGAGCCACTCGAAGGAGAAGTTGCCCAACACGCCCGGCATCAGTCGCAGGGCGCCATCGACGAAGCCGATGTACCAGTCAGGCTGGGTGCCGGCGGAGACCGGCGAGGGGTCATATGGACCGTAGTTCCAGATCGGGTTGATGGTCAGCAAACCGGAGATCGCAGCCACGATGCCGAAGACGATGAAGAAGAACCCGCCTGCCTTGGCAGCGTAGACCGGACCGACAGGGAAGCCCACGACATTGTCGTTGGTGCGGCCCGGGCCGGGGTACTGGGTGTGCTTGTGCACGACCACCATGAACAGGTGGATGCCGACCATGAGCAGCAGGAGCGCCGGAACAATCATGATGTGCAGGGAGTACAAGCGCGGAATGATGACCGTGCCCGGGAATTCGCCACCGAAGAGGAAGAGCGAAATGTAGGTGCCCACCAGCGGGATCGACTTGATGACGCCGTCGATGATGCGCAGGCCGTTACCGGAGAGCAAGTCATCGGGGAGCGAGTAACCGGTGAAGCCGGCAGCCATCGCCAGGATCAGCAGCACGCCGCCGACAACCCAGTTCAGTTCGCGCGGCTTGCGGAACGCACCAGTGAAGAACACGCGAAGCATGTGGACCGACACGGCGGCAACGAACAGGATCGCCGACCAGTGGTGGACCTGGCGCATGAACAGACCGCCACGCACGTCGAAGGAGATATCCAGCGACGTGGAGTATGCGGCGGACATGCCGATGCCCTTGAGGGGGTTGTACGAACCGTTGTAGATGACGTGTGCCATCGACGGATCGAAGAAGAACGTCAGGAACGTTCCGGAGATCAACAGCAGGACGAAGGTGTAAAGTGCCACCTCGCCGAACATGAAGGACCAGTGGTCCGGGAAGATCTTCCGACCGAATTCCTTGACGATCACCGATCCGCCGACACGCTGGTCGACGAAGTTGGCAATGCGTCCGGTGGAAGTCTTCGGAGTGTACTCAGTTGTGGTGCTCATGGATTAGCCACGCTCCCAGTAGCTCGGTCCAACAGGCTCCTGGAAATCGCTCTGGGCGACCAGGAAGCCATTGGAGTCAACCGTGATTGGCAGCTGAGGCAGCGCGCGTCCGGCCGGGCCGAAGATGACCTTGCATTCCTGCGTGAGGTCAAAGGTCGACTGGTGGCACGGGCACAGCAAGTGGTGCGTCTGCTGCTCGTAGAGGGCCACGGGGCAACCGACGTGCGTGCAGATCTTGGAGTAGGCAACGATGCCGTCCACGTGCCAGTCTTCGCGTCCTTCGGAGACCTGCATCTTCGATGGATCCAGGCGCATCAGCAAGACAACGGCCTTGGCCTTCTCGTTGAGCATGTCCTCGGCTTCGTCAAGTCCCTCGGGAATGACGTGGAAAGCCGAACCAATCTGCACATCCGATGCCTTGATGGGGGTGCCGGAGGGATCGCGGGTCAGGCGAACGTCCGTGTCCCACATCGTGTGACGCAGCTGCTCGACCATTTCGCCGGCGTTCTTGCCGGAGCGGTCGAGGTCGCGGAACATGAAGATGGCGGGAATCGGAGCCAATGCCATGGCGCCGATGAGGGTGTTTCGAATCAATGGACGGCGCTTGATGCCCGTCTCTTCGATCACCTGGTTGATGATCTCCTCGGCGTCCTTGCGATCAGCCTCAGCGGTGATCTCGTGACGCATTTCGGAAATTTCGTGGTCCGGCATCAGGGTCTTTGCCCAGTGGACAATACCGATACCGATGCCGAGCATGGCAAAAGTGGTGCCAAGGCCGAGCATCGCGTTCTGTACACGGATTTCCGAGATGTTTTCCGGACGTCCGAGAACGAAGTAAGCAATAAAGAACGACAGTGTTCCGACGATGGAGATGATAAACAGCAGCGCTACCTGACGCTCTGCTCGCTTCTCTGCATGCGGGTCGGTATCTGCCAAGCGCTTCCGATGCGGCGGAAGGCCGGGATCCTGGAATTTCTCCAGGGTTCCCGTGCCAGCCTTAGCAACGGTGCCCGAGTCGTCCGGACTGCCGTGACTATGGTCGCCCATGTTGTCTCTCATCCTTTTCTCAAGATTCATTAGTACGTAGTGATGTGGCGGCACGGGCCGCCAGCGACCTAGGAAGGACGCGAGGTGAGCCAGATGGTGAAGGCAATGATGATGCCCAAACCAGCGGTCCAGATGAAGAGACCTTCAGCGACCGGACCCAGCGAACCGAGCTTGGCGCCGCCCGGCGAACCCTGGGCTTCGACTTCCTTCAGGAAGGTGATCACGTCACGCTTCTCCTCGGGAGTGATGTTCGAGTCGTTGAAGACGGGCATGTTCTGCGGGCCGGTAACCATGGCTTCGTAGATGTGCTTCTCGGATACACCGGCCAGGGCCGGGGCAAACTTGCCGCGCGTTAGTGCGCCGCCGGCAGCGGCGGCGTTGTGACACATTGCGCAATTCACGCGGAAAACCGTACCGCCTGCGGCAGAGTTGCCATGGGATGTATCAAGCATGTCCTCGGACGGGATTGCCGGTCCGGCACCCAGGCTGGCCACATATGCGGAGAGCTGGGAGATCTGGGCGTCATCGAACTGTACCGGCTTGGCCTGAGCCTGGGGCCCCTGCATCTGCATCGGCATACGGCCGGTTCCGACCTGGAAGTCGACTGCAGCGGCGCCTACGCCAATCAGCGAAGGACCGTCAGCGGATCCTTCTGCATTCAAACCGTGGCAGGTAGCGCAGTTGGCGACGAAGAGCTTGTTGCCCTCCTCGATGTCACTTGCGCTGAATCCTGTAGCCGCCTTGGCCTCGTTGACGCTGCCGGCGGCCATGTACAGGCCTCCAGTGATGAGCAGGCCCATCAACAGCAGTGCGACGGCGGCGAGTGGATGGCGGCGCCTTTGCGAAAGAGCCTTCACTTGCTGGTTCCTCACTTATTTTTTAGAACGGGGAAGTTGCCGAAGTAGGCAACGTTGTTGGTTGCGCTACTTCAGGAAGTAGATGATCGCGAACAAGGCGATCCACACGACGTCGACGAAGTGCCAGTAGTAAGACACGACAATCGCACCGGTTGCCTCGTAGTGACCGAACTTACGTGCAATAAGCGCACGTCCGATGATCAGCAGGAAGGCGATGAGTCCGCCGGCCACGTGCAAGCCGTGGAATCCGGTGGTCATGTAGAACACGGAACCGTAGGCGTTGGAGTTCAAGGCAATACCGTGAGCAATGAGCTCGGTGTATTCGTAGGCCTGAACGGAAACAAAGATGGCACCGAGGATGAAGGTCAGGACGAACCATTCAACCATTCCCCATTCCTTCAAGTTGAACAGTCCGCCGGTGCGGCGAGGCTTAAGATCCTCGGCACGGAAGACACCCAACTGGCAGGAGAACGAGCTCGAGACCAGGATGATCGTGTTGATAAGTGCGAACGGAACGTTGAGTTTCTCGGTTTCGGTCGCCCACATTTCCGGCGATGCAGCACGGAGTGTGAAGTACATGGCGAAAAGCGCGGCAAAGAACATCAGCTCGCTGGCAAGCCAGACGACAGTTCCTACCGACACCATGTTGGGACGGTTCGGCGCAGGATGCGCCGGGGCAATTAGGGCATGAGTCGCAGTTGTCACAGAGCCATTATGTCTATAAAAGTACCTCTGACACCAATGCATTGAGCCCCGCGTGGCGGGAAATTTCACCGCTTCACGCCTACAGCCGCGGAAACACGCGGGATTAACATTTCAGACTTTCTACGATTCGTAGATAACCTAGTGGCGTGTCAACGATTCGAACGGACCCAAAGTTCCCCACATGGCCATCAATCCTCTCTGCGCTGATCGCTGGCGGCGATCTCGACAGGGACCAAGCGTATTGGGCCATGGGCGAGGTGATGACGGGCAATGCCAGCGATGCGCAGGTGGCCGGTTTCCTTGTTGCGCTCAGATCCAAGGGTGAGACCGTTGCCGAACTCACCGGCCTGGTGGAGGCGATGATCGCCAATGCCAGGCCGCTGGTCGTCGAGGGCGAACGCCTGGACATCGTGGGCACCGGTGGTGACCGACAGAACACCATAAACATCTCCACGATGTCATCCCTGGTGTGTGCCGGTGCCGGGGCCCGAATCGTGAAGCACGGGAACCGCGCCTCCTCTTCGTCCTCGGGCTCCGCCGATGTGCTCGAGGCACTGGGTGTGCGACTCGACGTTCCCATCGAAAACCTGAACGCTGTCTTGGACACCGCGAACATCACTTTCTGTTTCGCGAACATCTTCCACCCGTCAATGCGGAACGCCGCAGTGCCCAGACGCGAGCTGGGGGTGCCGACGGCATTCAACTTCATGGGGCCGTTGACGAACCCCTCCGAGCCGACTGCATCGGCCATCGGCTGCGCGGACCTGCGCATGGCTCCGCTGATGGCAGGCGTGCTGGCCGCGCGGGGAGTTCGTGCGTTGGTCTTCCGAGGCGAGGATGGGCTGGACGAACTGACCACGACCGCCGACAACAGGGTCTGGGAAGTCCGTGACGGCACGGTCACCGAGTCGCGCTTCGATGCGCGGGACCTCGGCATGGCACGGGTGACGCTCGAAGACCTGCGCGGGGGAGACGCCCAGCACAACGCGCAGGTGGTGCGCGACGTGCTTGACGGTGTCCGTGGGCCTGCCCGGGATGCCGTCTTGCTCAACGCCGCGGCCGGGTTGGTGGCCTTTGACCAGGATGCCTCCGGCTCCGTCCAGGATCGTCTGGAGAAGGCGGTCGTGAAGGCCGCGGAGTCGATCGATTCCGGATCCGCACGGCTGGTCCTGGAGAAATGGGTCAAGGCGACGGCCTAGGAATTCTTGCGTGCGGATCCGCACGCCGCCTGGCGCGTCCTCCATCCTGTGCGGATGGGAGGCGCGCCAGTGCCGTTTCAGGGGCCTCGCGACCGATCTGTCGACAAGCTCCCGCGAATGGCTTTTGCGGACGCTGATGGGCGTCGTGTGGTTTTTTGGGGAAGGGCGTGCCGACTTTGGGGGTCGCAGCTGGTCGTGCGGTTCCGCAACCGCGGTCTAGCGGAGCGCGCCCGGAAACCCGAGCGGGTCCAAGGCGGTGGTTAAATACAGTGGCGGGGGGGGGGGGGGGGGGGGGGGGGGGGGGCCGCGGCCCCCCCCCCCCGGGGGGGGGGGGGGGGGGGGGGGG
>NZ_JBIXLM010000025.1:0-67880 GCF_045798545.1 Paeniglutamicibacter sp. ORCA_105
CGCTGTGGCTGTTGGATCCCTTGTGGCTGGGCATAGAACACCTCGGCAATCTATTGTCTTCCGTGGATATTTTCCTGCTCGCCAAAAGTCAAACACGACCCCTCGGACGGAGCAACGATTTTGACATCCGTTGGAACCCACACGCTGCACAGATTCGTTCAGTTGGTTTTGTCCGTTCAACAGTTACTCCGCCGCATGGGACCGAAGCCCAGACACGGGGTCCGATGGCCGGACTCCTTGCCCGTGTCGGTCATCCAGGGCGATGGGCCATCGCGCCCACCGTCTCGTCGAGCGGGGCCTAAGGACCGGCGGGATCTTGATTTGCCCGCGATGCGCATGCAGGGGGGCAGGCTGAGACTTCCATGCTCAGGTCCCCGTGAGATTGCCGGCGTCACGACAGGGAAAAAATACGAAACGTGACCACCATAACGACTACTCACGGCATGCGGGAGATCACTTTAGGCCCTAAGATTAGTGTTTACGGTTAAGCAAAGAGCCGTTGGCATGCCTTTCGGGATCTAACCCCTAGCGAATGCCCCCAGACGTACCGGAATCCCGGTCTTTTCCATGGGGCATGGACGCGTTCGATCCCAGGCACAACGGAAACGGCAAATTGAACGTGGCCTGTAACACGACCGCACATCCCGACGCAGCTGAATCGTCCATCAGCGACTATCTCCAAGGCTTGATTCTGGAGAGCAATGACATTGAAGAGTTCCTCAATGGCCTCGCTAGCCATGCCGCACGTATTCTCTCCAACGACGATGACCAAGTGTTGTGTGGAATCACCCTGCTGCGAGACCGGAAGGCCGCAACCGTTGCCAGCAGCAGTGATCACGCTCGGCAAATGGACGAAATCCAATACAGTTTCGGCGACGGCCCATGTATGACCGCAGCCCGAGACCATGTGACGATCGAGATCCCGGACCTCGATGCCGAACTAAGGTGGCCTGAATACGCAGCGGCCGTGCGCCGGTATGGCATCCGCTCGGTATTGGCCGTGCCCTTCGATCTCGAGGACGACGCAAAAGCGGCGTTGAACCTGTACTCGGTGACCCCTGAAAGGTTCGATGCGGAGGCCGTGGAGGCCGCCAAGAGCTACACGGGGCAAGTCAACAAGGTCTTGCGACTCGGATTGCGCCTCGCACGCCTCGTTGAGACTGCCGCCCATCTACGGTCGGCGCTGGAATCACGAACCATCATTGACCTTGCCGTTGGTATCATCATGGCCCAAAACCGGTGCAGCCAGGAAACCGCGGTGGAAATTCTCAAGTCGGCGTCAAATGGGCGCAATCTCAAGCTGCGTGACATTGCGGACACCCTGGTGCGGTCCATCAGCAGGGAAGCGACTCACACGCATTTCGACTGAGGCATGTCGCTTGCGTGGTATTTGAGTGGGCCTGTTTGGTCGGCAACAAGGCCTGCCGACCAAACAGGCCCAACACTGCACCATATGGATCCTTGGTTCTGGCGGTGTGACGCTGTCGCCGACCGGCCAGATCAAATAACTCTCGGTGGAGTGCGTCCTCCCGTGCTTCTGTGCCTTGTGGGACGGCAGCCTTTCGGCTTTCGGCGGGTGTTTTGGCAACATCACTCGGGCGGGCCAGCCAGTTCCGGCACGTGTGGTTCTCTCTACAGCGCCAGCCCGGCCAACGCCTCAGACGTTGGCCGGGCCAAAAGCACCGTGAGAGATGGCCTAGACCATGGCAGGCTGCGAAGTCCGTTCAGACTGTTCCCGGATCAGATTGCCCGAATTGACCATCAGGCCCATCATGTCAAAAACTACCGTGGCCGCGGCGAGCGAGGTGATGTCGGCATGATCGTAGGCCGGGGCGACCTCGACGACGTCGGCGCCGACGAGGTTGATGCCGCTTAATCCACGCAGCAGGCGCAAAAGCTCGCGGGAGTGCAGACCGCCCATTTCCGGCGTGCCGGTACCCGGGGCGAACGCAGGATCCAGCACGTCAATGTCAACCGACAGGTAGACCGGGGTGTCGCCCAAGCGCTCGCGCACCTTCGCGATAGCCGCAGGGACGCCGATATCGTCGATGTCCGTGGAGCGGATGATCTGGAAACCGAATTCGTGGTCGCGCAGGAAATCCTCCCGGTCGTACACCGGGCCCCGGATGCCCACATGCATCGACTTGTCCTCGATCAATAGGCCCTCCTCGAAGGCCCTGCGGAACATCGTGCCGTGGGTGATCGGCTCATCGAAGTAGGTGTCCCAGGTATCGAGGTGCGCATCGAAGTGCAGCAGAGCGACCGGTCCATGGACCTTGTTCACCGCCCGCAGCATCGGCAGGGCGATGGTGTGGTCCCCGCCGACGGCGATGACGCGCTTGTCCTTGGCCAACAGCGGCAGGGCCTGTACCTCGATCTGCTCCACGGCCTTGCCGATGTCGTACGGCGTGCAGGCCACGTCTCCCGCATCCACGACCTGGACTGCTTCGACCGGGGTGACGTCGAGTTCGACGTGGTAGCCGGGGCGCAGCAGGCGGGAGGCCTCGCGTACCGCGGCCGGCCCGAACCGGGCGCCCGGGCGGAAGGAGGTTCCGCCATCGAAGGGTACGCCGAGCACTGCGATGTCGTAGTCGGGGACCGCATCGATCTGTGGAAGGCGGGCGAAGGTTCCAAGCCCGGCGAACCGGGGGACCTTGGTGGCCTCGACGGGGCCGATGGGCTGGTGCTTGCTCATACGAGGGTTCCTTTAACTGTCGTTTCTACGGTCTTGTCGTTGGGCTTGGTGTGTTTCTTTTTGCCGTCCCCTGAGATGTCGGCGAGGGAACGGTTGGCCGTTTCGGGGGCCAGGATGAAGGTGGCGATCAGCCCCACCAGGGAGATCCCGGCACCAATCAACAGGGCGCCGGAAGCACCGAAGCTGATGATTGCAACCGGCATGAGGTAGGTGCTTGCCGCCGAGCCCACCCGGCTGATCGCGGTGCCGAAGCCGACGGCGGTGGCCCGGATCTCGGTGGGGAAAAGCTCGTTGGGGTATACAACCTCAAGGAAGCTGGAAGCACCCGAGGCCAGGGCAAAGATTGCCAGGGCCGTGAACAGGGTCTTTGGGCCGACACCGGGGATGAACGCTGGGGCCGCCAATGCCAGGACAATGATGCCGAAGGTCCACAGCAGCAGCTTGCGCCGTCCGATGCGCTCGACCAGCCACAGGCCCGGGATGCCGCCGACGACAAAGAGCAGGGAAATCAGCAGCGACCCGCCGTAGAGGTTGGCATCCCCGTCCAGGCCGAATGAGGCGAGCAGCTCCGGGGCGAAGGTGTAGACCGCGAAGAGGGGGATGACTTGGGCGGTCCAGAAAATTGAGACAAAGAGGGTGCGGCGCCAGAACTTCTTGTTGAAGATGTCGGCGAACGTGGCTGCGCGCTTGCCGGTGTCTTCGTCCTCGCCGAGCGAATTGACGTCGTAGTCGTTGCCGTAGACCTTCTTGATGACGGTGCGTGCCTCGTCGACTCGGCCGCGAGAGAGCAGCCAGCGCGGGGACTCCGGGGTGCCCAACCGGAACAGCAGGGTGATGATGGCGAAGATGGCCGGGCTGGCGAGCATCCAGCGCCAGGCGTCCGGCCCCACGCCGCGCATGGCGAACCCGACGGCGAATGCGGCGGCCGCGCCGACGGCCCAGACCACGAACGTGGCACCCAGGAGCCGGCCGCGATGCTTGCGTGGGAGGAACTCAGCCAGGAGCGAGGTTGCTATCGGGTAGTCGGCTCCGATGGCGACGCCCAGGAGGAAGCGCCATAGCACCAGCTGCCAGATATCTGTGGAGAAGGCACTGAGGATGGAGAAGACCGCCAGGGCAATAAGGTCCAGGATGTACATGGTGTGGCGGCCGACCTTGTCGGTTACCCAGCCAAAGACGCCCCCGCCAAAGAAGATGCCGACCAGGCTGGCGGCGCCGACCATGCCGATTTCCTTGGGGCCCAGGTCAAGCGCCGGGGTCATGGTGATCAGGGCGATTCCAATGATTGACAGGGCGTAGCCGTCAATGAAGGGACCGCCGGAGGAAAACACGGTCAGCTTTTTATGGAACCGTGTCAGTGGCGCATCGTCAATGAGGCGAACGGAGGTGCTCATTGCGGGCTCTTTTCTCTCTGGTGCCCGAAAATACGGGCTGGCTAGTGGTGTGGTTCCATCATTCGTGATCCGAGTCACGACGACAATCGACATGTGTCAACTATCGCTCGCACCGACTAGACATTTGTATGAGGGGTCGCGTTTGATGGGAGGATCCCGCCGGAACCACGGCGGTGCCTTGGACGTCGAAAAAAGGGAATGCGCAATGGCCATGAGCGTGAAGGAGCTGCTGGACGAACCGCAATTGGGTCTGCAGTTGGTGGCCGGGGCGCAAGGGCTGGGGCATTCGATCACCTGGGCGCACACATCGGACCTGCCCAGCCTCTGGGAATGGGTGTCACCGGGGGTGCTCTTAATGACCAATGGCCTTTCGATCCCGTCGAATCCCGCGGGGCAGGTCCACCTCGCCCAAGCGCTGGCGGACGCAGGGGCTGTGGCGCTGGCGGTGGGAGAGAAGATGCATTCGCCGGACTTCTCCGACGAGTTCCTCAAGGCCTGCGATTCCTTGCCCCTTCCATTGGTCTCCGTTCCCTACCCTCTGCCATTTATGGCGATCTCCCGGTCCATTGCCGAGGCGAGCCTGCTCGAGGAATCACGCCGGATCAAGCAAACCGCTCGCATCTACGATTTGTTGCGCAAGGCCACGACGCCCGGCGAAACCTGGTCCCAGCTACTCGAGGGGATTGGGAGGGAAATCGACGCCCGGCTATATGTGGTGGATGATCGCTGCCTGCATACCTGGCAACCGGGGGATGCCGCCCTGCCCGATGATGTGCTGGAGCATGTGCGGCGAATCAGCACCGAATCCACGGCAGAGACCCGCCACTTTCTGTGGAGTTCCGACGGCGGGGACTCCATGATGCTCATGGATATTCCCACCCATCCGCATGCCTTGCTGGTCGTGTTGCCCGCGGGGAATGCGCAACCGGACGGAGTCGTCCTGTTGCATTCGGCCACCGTGCTCGGATTGGGGCTTTCGCGCTCGGCATTGTCCATGGAAAGCCGCTTCCAGTCGGGAGGGGAATTCTTGTTGCAGTCATTTGAAGGACGCATAGGGGTGGCTGAAGCCGCGCGCCGCCTCGAGGAGTTCGGACTGCAGGCCGGCGACTTACGACTGGTCGCGGTACCGGCCCGATCCGAAACGGGCCTGCCGCAGGTCCACCGCGCTTTGTGGCGCCATGGAGTTAACAGCATTTGTCTAGCGGGTGAGGGGAAGCTGCATTTGCTCGTCTCCGAAGATTGCCCCGAAGATCTGCTGCAGCACGTCTTTGAAGCCAAGCTGCCCATTGGCCTGAGCACTCCGGTCGGAGTCGATGAAATTCAACGTGGCCTACGCGAATCCTTGTGGGCGTTGGGACAGGCTGTGGCCCAGGGTATTCGGCTGGTCGGGTATGCGGACGAGGGAAACTGGTTCGGGATGCGCGGGCACCGTGACGGCGCGGCACTGGTGCAGAGACTGCTCGGACCGGTGATTGAGCACGACCGGGTGAACCAAACCGAATTCATGGACACTCTCCGCAGCTATCTGGAAAACCAGCGCTCGGCACAAAAGGTTGCAGCGTTGCTTTTTGTCCATCGGCAAACCATCATCTATCGCATCCGCAGGATTCGCGAACTCACCGGGCTGGATCTGGCTGAATCCTCCGCGGTAGCCCAATTGTGGCTGGCCTTTCAGGCATATGAGGCGATAGGCCCTGCCGAGCGACCGTGACGGGACGGGCCCGACTTGCCGTTGTCCAGCTGGATTCGACCTGCCGCCAGGCGGGGCGTGTGAAGCGAGCCTCTCGAACCGAACGGTGCGCGTTGCGCTGGCCCTAAGAATCTTGTGCACCGATGCCGCCTGGTCCCGCGCCACGAAGTACCAGGTGCCCTCCGCCGCGCGGTGCTTTGGCGAGAGGGTTGACGAAGCGCTGAACCCAGCACGGACTCCTGCTGTGACTCCGGCATCCCAAGAGCAAAGGCGGTGATGCACCTGCAACCCGCGGTGCCTTTGGCAAATCCGACACTGTGATGTGTGGTGATCTACGGAACAACTCCGATGGTTGTAGCTTCAAGTAAATCGTGTCATACTTGAAGCAAGAACATCCCACGATCACGCCTCAGGAGCTGCCAAGATGAACAACATCACCCAAGATCAACTGTCCGCCGATCTGGCCATGGGCACCGTCATGCTCAAGGTCGGGGACATGAAGAAGATGAGCGCGTACTACCAGAAGGCCCTGGGCCTCGAAGTTCTTTCGGAGGGACCGGCGGGGACAGGCCTGGGCCGTCGTGGTCTCGAGCTCGTTCACCTTTCAGATGGCACGGGCTTGAACCTTCCCAGCCGCGGTGAAGCGGGCCTCTTCCACACGGCGCTGCTCTTTGACACGCAGTCGGACCTGGCTGCCACTGTGCTCTCTGCCGCCCAGTTCGACGGCTCTCTGTTCACCGGCAGCTCCGACCACCTGGTCTCCGAGGCCTTCTACTTCAACGATCCCGAGGGCAACGGCATCGAGCTCTACTGGGACCGCCCGCGTGACACCTGGACCTGGAACGGCGACACCGTCGCCATGGATACCATCTACCTGGATCCCAATGACTACCTCAACAAATACCTTAACGAGGCGGCCGTGAGCGGATTGACCGCCGCGAATGCCGGCATCGGCCATGTGCACCTGCAGGTGGGCGACGTCGCCACTGCGGAGAAGTTCTATGTCGACACCCTGGGCTTTGCCAAGACCACGAGCTTCCACGGACAGGCACTCTTCGTCTCCGCTGGCGGCTACCACCACCACATGGCCATGAACGTGTGGAATTCCCGCGGCGCCGGTCCCCGCAAGGACACCCTGGGCCTGGGTGAAGTCGTCATCACCGTCCCGAACCAGGACGAGGTCGGCGCCCTTGCCGAGCGCCTCAAGGTTGCCGGGATCTCCAGCCACCACACCGGCGCCGAGCTGCGCTTCGAAGACCCGTGGCGGAACCAGCTGCGCGTCGCGGTTGGCTAATGCCATTCGCAAACCGCGACGGCGGGCCGGGGGCTTCACGATTTCGCGTGAATCCCCGTCCCGCTTTCTGCAGTGGCGATCTTCCGTGACTGGCGGTCATGGTTTTGCCAGTAAATGCCGATGAAACCACCGGGTTCCATGACTAGGGTTGAACGATGCATTTACGCTTGAGCGAACTACGCCCTCACTTGGTTGCGAACCGGATCTTTTTCATGGGTCCCGGCGCCAAGTCGATAGAAGCCACCGGAGCCAGCTACGGGGATGACACCCAGATTAAGTTCGGCGACGACCTGCGCCTTGAGCCCTATGCCACCTATTGGGCAGGCAGCGGCCGGCACCTGGTGAGCCTGGGCTCCTTTTCATACACCCATTCCCGCCTGCCGCTTTCGGCCAAGGTGGGGCGCTACACCTCCATTGCCAAGGGCGTGAAGGTCATGGGCGCACGGCATCCGCACGAATGGGCCTCCACCAGCCCGGTCTTTTACAACCGCCGGCTCATGATGGAGACCTTTGAGCGGGATAGGGGAGAGCAGCCCACCTACCGGAAGTTCGATTACACCCCGAATCCGGTCACCATCGGCAACGACGTATGGATCGGCGAGGACGTCACCCTGGGCCACGGCGTGACGATTGGCGACGGGGCGGTGGTGGCCTCCAACTCGATCGTCACCCGCGACGTTCCTCCATATACCGTGGTCGGCGGGGTACCCGCCAAGACCATCAGGCCGCGCTTCGATGAGGAAACCACCAACGATCTACTGCGCAGCAGTTGGTGGAACTACTCGCCCACCGCATTGAACCAATTGGACATCCGGAATCCGGCGGAGTTCGCCCGCGGTGCCATCGGCCTCATCGAGGCGGGGGCCATCGAACCCTACCGGCCGGAAGTGGTCACGGGCCGCGAGCTGGCCGCGGCCGTTGCTGGAGCCGGCAGCTACACGGCCTGAGGCAACCAGGAGCGCGTAGCCCCTACTTCAAGCCGCCAGGTTGGTGGTGAGCTGCGCTTCGAGCAGCCCGGCAGCAATCGGCGTCGTCCGCACCGTGCTGTTGGATGCCTCCCAGAACAAGTGCCCGACGCCGGGCGGGTTTCCCGTGCCGGTGCGCACCGCGGTGGTGCCGCTGTTGTGCGCCTTGACCTTGCCGCCCACCGACAGGGTGTCCACCGCTCCGTCCGGATCCAGCGTGGCCACGGCGTCGGCGGTGGTGACGATGCCCCGGGCACGTTCGTGGTCTAGATATTGCCCCAGGGTTTCACGTCCAGGGCGATCGACGACAGCCGCATCAACACGCCCTTGACCTGAAACGCGCCTGTGCCGCCCGAGGTTGGACAGGTTGCCGGCGATGGCGGGTTTCGGCAGCCTGCCCCGCGGCCGGGGCAGGGGTCAGCCGAACACCGGTGAATGCGCGGGAACCAACACCCTGACCGCGGCCGGGGCGATCCCGATCGTTGCAGGCAGGGCTCCGACCCTTTCCCCGTCGGCATAGATGTTCAGCGGCCGGTTGGCGCTGATGGTGATCTCCCGGCCGAGGGTGAAGGAAATATTCCCTTGGCTCAGGTGGGTGCCGCGGTAGGAACGGAGGAAGGTCAGCGCCACGCCCAGGATCGAGGCCTTCCCCAGGGACACCACGTCCAGCAGGCCGTCGTCGGCCCTGGCTCGTGGGCAGATGTGCAGTCCGCCGCCGTACTGGCCGACGTTTCCCACCGCGATGAACCAACCCGGAACGCAGCTCTCCACGCCGTCCACCTTCAGCGTGAAGGTGACGTTGCGCCATTCCAGGAACGCCTTGAGCCCGCCGTAGAGGTACACGAAGGGGCCGAGGTTGAGCCGGGCGCTGTTCCCGTACTCATTGGCCAGTCCGTCAAAGCCGACATTCGCGACCCCGAAGTAGGCGCGCCCGTTCACCAGGCCCAGGTCCAGCTCGCGGACCACCAGCCGCGCCAGGTTCCGCACGGCCTTGACCGGGTCCAGGTCCAACCCGATGCGGCGGATGGTGTCATTGCCCCGGCCCCCGGCCAGGGGAAGCAAGATGGCACCGGAGGCCCTGGCTCCGGCCGCGGCGGCGCCCAGGAACCCGTCCCCGCCCAACGCCGCCACCAGCGAGCCGGCGGGCGCTTCGCGCGCGCGGCGGGTGGCCTCCTGAAGGTTTTCGGTGACGTGCACGACCGGGGCGAACCCCGCTGCATGCAGGGCGCCGGCGGTTTCCTCCCAGAGTTTCAGGCCGCGGCCGCGTCCCGAGGTTGGATTGACCAGCAGCAGGGCCGGGCCTCCCGATGGCGCCTTCACGTGCCGGTTCCTTCCGGGTGCGGGGTGTCGGAGGCCATCGCCAGGATCTCCCCGGCGCGGGGGCGGGCCCTGGCCGCGTCCCCGGGCACCAGGGACAGCCGGGTCCTGCGCTCCAGCAGGTCTTCGATGGTGGTTGCCCCTTCGGCGCGAATGGCGAACAGCAGTTCCGCGCCGGTGATCGCGCATCCGTCAAAAAGCGGTTCGGCCAGCAGCGGGTGTTCGCCGCCGAGCCGGTGCACCGCAACCGCCTCCGTGCCGTGCTTGGCCACCAGGCGGGCCGGGGCGTCGAGGGTGGCCAGGGCCGTGCGGCTTGCGGCACCGACCAGCGGAAGCTTCTTGGTGCGGCTCGGGGTGGTGACGCCGAGCCGCACCGCTGCTGCGTCCACCGCGTCCTGCGCCATGCGGCGGTAGGTGGTCAGTTTCCCTCCCACCACGGTGATGGGTTCCCCCGGACCGTCCTTCACCAGGTGCCGGCGCGAGACGTCCGCGGTGCCCTCGGGCCCGCCGGCGTGCCGGGACCCGACCAGCGGCCGCAGCCCGGCGAAGGACCCGATGACGTCGCCGCGGCCCAGAGGCCGGTCGAGCACGCGGTTGACGACCTCGAGCAGGAAGTCGACGTCGTGCTCGGGAACGGCGGGGCGGTAGCCGTCGGCGTCGCGGTCTTCCTCGTCGGTGAGGCCGATGTACACCACGCCCCCGGGCTGGGGCAGCACGAACACGTACCGGCCGAAGTGGCCCGGGATCCCCACCGTGTGGGCGGCCTGCGGGTTGCCCAGGCGTTCGGCCCGCACCACCAGGTGGCTGCCGCGGCTCGGGGTCACCGCCAGGCCTGCATCGAAGCCGGCGGCCCAGACCCCGGCGGCATTGATGACGGTCCGCGCGCGCACCTCCACCGCTTCACCGGTGCGCGTGTCAACTGCCTCCACGGCGTCTGCCGTGATCCCGGTGGCACGGACATCGCGCAGCACCTGCGCGCCGAGACCGGCGGCGGTGCGCACCACGGAGATGACCAGGCGGGCATCGTCAATGAGCTGCCCGTCCCAGTAGAGAAGCCCGCCGCGCAGTCCCGCGGTGTCCAGCGACGGCACCAGGTCCGCGACGGCCCGTCCGGAAAGCCACCGGGGCCGCGGCAGCACGCCGCTTCCCAGGCCCGAGGCCCGGCGCAGCAGGTCATAGAGCGACACGCCGGCCCCGGCGGCGGCGGTTTCCCGGCACCGGGCGCCGGTGGTGTGGGGAATGATGAACCCCAGCGGGCGGATGAGGTGCGGGGCGATCGTCTCCATCAGCAGGCGCCGCTCCACCGCCGATTCCCAGGCGACCGGGAAATCGCCCATGGCCAGGTAGCGCAGGCCGCCGTGGACGAGCTTGGAGCTGTAGCCGCTGGTCCCGGAGCCGAAGTCCCGGGCCTCCAGCAGCGCCACCGACAGACCGCGGCTTGCCGCATCCAGGGCCACCCCGGCCCCGGTGATCCCGCCGCCGATGACCGCCACGTCCACGGTGTGCGTGCGCACGTGTTCGAGGGAACGCCGCCGGGTGGCGTCGTTGATCCAGGTGGGATCCCCTCGGCTCATCGGGTGGCCTCCGGTTGCGGGGCCAGATGCCGCAGAAGCATCCGTTCGAGCTCTCCCAGCGAATCCTCGAAGGCTCCGGTCTTGCGCAGCAGCCGCGCCGAGAGCGCCACGCCCTGCAGGACCAGCAGCAGCGTGGTGGCGGTGGCGGCGGTGGCCTCGATGCTGTGGTCCGCCTGGCCCGCGGCGATCAGCGCATCGAGCTGGTCAAGGATCAGCTGCTGGCTCGCGCCGAACCTGTCGGTGACGTAGGGGATGAGGAACTCGGGGTCCCGCTCGGCAATCGAGTCCAAAAGCTCCGAGGTGGCAAAGACGCGCACGCTTTGAATGGCGAAGTGCACCAGTTGCTCGCGCCCGGTGCCGGCGGGGGATGCGGAGCGGACGCCGGCCGCTGCGGTGCGGAACTCGCGGGTCAGCGTGGCGAGCACCGCGTTCTCCACCGAGCCCATCCGGCGATAGAACGTCATGCGGGAAATCCCCGCCCGTTCGGCAATGTCGTTGGCGGTGGTGCGGCGCACCCCGTGCAGGACCACTGATTCCCGCGTGGCCAGCAGGAGCTTTTCGTCGCCGGGTCCGGTGGTACGTTGTGACTTCATGTGTCACACTGTATCGCATGGTGACGCAGAACACAGAGAAGATTCCCCACTCCGTTTGGTACGGCTGGGGAGACCCTGAACGGGCGAAGCCTCTGGCGGCGGCCGGGCTCGAATACCTACGCACCACCCTGGGACTGGACAGCGTCGACGCCGTGCATCCGCCCGTAGGCTTCGACGAGGTCAGGGTCGGACCGGTGGCCCTGGGGGACGAGGTGTTGGGGGAATTGCGCGGGATCTGCGGTGCCTCCCATGTCTCCACCGAACGGGCCGAACGCATCCTCCACTCCGGGGGCAAGAGCACTCCTGACCTGCTGCGCATCCGCTCCGGGGACGCAATGCAGGCACCTGATGCGGTTCTCTTCCCCGGCAGCTCCGACCAGGTGCGCGAGGTCCTGGAATTGTGCGTGCGCCGGCGCCTGGCCGTGGTCGCCTTTGGTGGGGGAACCTCGGTGGTCGGGGGAGTCGAGCCGCAGCGCGGCCCGTTCTCCGGGGTGCTCGCCCTTGACCTGCAGCGCATGGACAGGCTGCTAAACCTCGACACGCTTTCGCGCACCGCCACCTTCGAAGCGGGCATCCGCGGTCCCGCCATCGAGGCGGCGCTGGAGCCGCTGGGCTACACGCTCGGTCACTTCCCGCAAAGCCACCAGCAAGCCACCCTCGGCGGCTATGTGGCAACGCGTTCCGCCGGGCAGGCCTCCACCGGATACGGTCGCTCCGACGACCTGGTCAAGTCCGTCCACCTAGAAACGCCAGCCGGTCCGATGGACGTCGGCTCGCCCGCCCCGGGCAGCGCCGCCGGGCCCAGGCTGCTGGACGTTGTCGTGGGATCGGAGGGCACGCTGGGGGTCATCACCTCCGCCACGGTGCGAATCCACCCGTTGCCCGCATCCAGGAGCCACGGTGCCTGGTCCTTCGAATCCTTCGCCGCCGGGGCCGAGGCACTGCGCCGTCTGAGCCACGAGGGCGTCCGCGGGGACATGCCCCACGTTTGCAGGCTCAGCGACACCGACCAGACCGCGGCGACCTTCAGGCTCGGCGGCCCCAAGACCGCTGCCATGGCCGGATACCTCGGGCTGCGCGGACAGGAAACTCCCGCGCTGGCCCTGTTCGTCTGGGAAGGATCACAGCGCGAAACCGCCGCCCGCAAGCGACGCAGCGCACGGATCCTGCGCGCCGCCGGGGGCATCCACCTCGGCCCGCTCCCGGCGCGGGCCTGGGAGCGCGGGCGCTTCTCCGGGCCGTACCTGCGCGACGAGCTGTTGACCCGCGGGGTGTATGTCGAGACCCTGGAAACCGCCGCCAGCTGGACCAAGCTCGATTCCACGTACACCGCGGTCCGCGGCGCCATCCTCAACGCCCTGGAGACCCGCGGCGGCACGGGGTACGTGCAGGCCCACATTTCCCACGTTTACCCGGACGGCGCCTCCCTCTACTTCACCTTTCTCGGCGGGCTCGAGCCGGACGGGCTGGCACAAAACGCCCGCATCAAAAAGGCCGCCTCCGAGGCCATCGTCGCGGCCGGCGCCACCATCACCCATCACCACGCCGTGGGCACCGACCACGCTCCCTACCTGGAGGCGGAAATCGGGGCGCTGGGGATCGAGGTCCTCCGGGGCATCAAGGCGACCCTGGATCCGACCGGCATCATGAATCCCGGAAAACTCATCCCCGCACCCGCACCCGCACCCGGAAACGCAACGCCCGCCAACGCAACGCCAACAAAGGAGCAGCCATGAACCCCGCCATCGGAACGCTGGCCGGATCGACCGTCTTGATCACCGGGGCCGCCATGGGCATGGGCAGGATGTATGCCCGCCTCGCGGTCAACGACCGCGCCAGCCACGTGATTCTCTGGGACATCAATGCCGGGCAGCTCGAGGAGGCGGCCGCGGAACTGCGCGGGGCGGGCAGTGAGATCCACACGCAGGTGGTGGACGTGGGCCGGCTCGAATCCATCGAGGAAGCCGCGGAGGAAGTGCGCAACGGCGTCGGGGCCCCGGACATCCTCATCAACAACGCAGGCATCGTGCGCGGCAAGTACTTCTGGGAACACGACCAGCGCGCCGACATCGCCGCGACCATGAACATCAACACCCTCGCGCTGATGCACATCACCCGTGAATTCCTGCCCGAAATGATCGCCCGCGGTCGCACTTCGCGGATCGTGAACGTCGCCTCCGCCGCCGGGCTGCTGGCCAACCCCAGGATGAGCGTCTACTCCTCCTCCAAGTGGGCGGTCATCGGCTGGTCCGACTCGCTACGCCTGGAACTGGTGCAGGCCGGGCACCAGCACATCAAGGTGACCACCTTCTGCCCCTCCTATATCAAGACCGGCATGTTCGCCGGCGCCCGCGGGCCGCTGCTGACCCCGTTGCTTGAGCCCGAGCCGGTCACCGAGCGCGTGTGGCGGGCCATGAAGGACGGGCAGCCGATGCTCATGATGCCGTGGACCGTGAAACTGAGCGCCGCGCTGCGCGGGGTGCTGCCGATTGCCGCCTGGGACGTGGTGGCCGGGCGCGTGTTCGGCGTGTACAAGTCGATGGAGCACTTCACCGGGCGCAAATAGGGACACGGTGCTTCCGGCGTACGGATGCCGTCCCAAGGAGTGGAGCGGTGCTGGAAGGCACAACCCTAGCCATCGGGCACGGGGCGGCGGTAGCGTCGAACGTGAACGGAGTCCGTCCCTGCGGCCGCCTGCGCCTCGAGCGGCTTCCGTGCGGGCGCGAGTCGCCGCGTCCGGTCTTTCGAGAAGGGACATGCCGTGAAGGCTGCACGTTTTTACGCACAAAAAGACATCCGCATCGAGGAAATCCCCGAACCCGAATTGCGCCCCGGGGCAGTGGCCATCGACGTGGCTTGGTGCGGCATCTGCGGCACCGACCTGCACGAGTACCTCGAAGGGCCGATCTTCGTCCCGGCGCCCGGGCACCCGCACCCCCTCTCAGGGGAAGAGGCGCCGGTGACCCTGGGGCACGAGTTCTCCGGCACCATCACGGCCGTCGGTGAGGGCGTCATGGACCTGGCCGTGGGGCAGAACGTCGTGGTCGAGCCGTATTTCACCTGTGGCCAGTGCGCCTCCTGCCAGGCGGGCAACTACCACCTGTGCATCAAAATGGGCTTTATCGGCCTGGCAGGAGGGGGCGGGGGACTGGGCGAGAAGATCGTGGTCGACGCGCGTTGGGTGCACCGGATCGGGGACATCCCGCTGGACGAGGCGGCGCTAATCGAACCCCTCTCGGTGGGGCACCACGCGGTGATGCGCAGCGGCGTGTTGCCGGGGCAGTACGCGCTGGTCGGCGGAGCCGGCCCTATCGGCCTTCTCACCGCGGCGGTGCTCAAGGGCATGGGCGTCACCACCATCGTCAGCGAGCTCTCGGAGGCCCGCAAGAACAAGGCCCGCGAAAGCGGGGTGGCCGACCACGTGCTTGATCCCAGCGCCGAGGACGTCAGGGAACGGGTCATGGAAATCACCCACGGCATCGGGGCGGACGTCGCCTTTGAGTGCGCGGGAGTCAACGCGGTGCTCGACACCCTGCTCGATGCGCTCAAGCCAACCGGAGTCCTGGTGAACGTCTCCATCTGGGGACGGCCCGCCACCGTGGACATGCAGAAGATCGTGCTCAAGGAGATCGACCTGCGCGGCACCATCGCCTATGTGCGCGACCACGCCGAGGTCATCGAGCTGGTGGGCAGCGGAAAGATCGACCTCAAGCCGTTCATCACCGGGCGCATCGCCCTGGAGGACCTGATCGACAAGGGCTTCGACACCTTGATCAACCACAACGAGACGGCGGTGAAGATCATCGTCTCACCCAGCGGCAAGGGGCTCTAACTCGGCTGCGGGTTGTTGCCGTTCCCCGTCTCCGGCAACAGCTCGGAGACGGGGGCAAGCGGCACGACTCCCTCGGCAAACGCTGCCAGCTCCGGATCGAGCGCCACGAGCGCATCTGCCTGCAACAACGTGAGGGCCAGGTATTCCGCGTACCGGATGCTGTCCCCATTTTGTTCGCGGACGATCTTCCATGCGGTGCCCCGTGAAACGCGGTCCCCGAGGAGCCGGATCTTCAGCGCGGTGATGAGCTCGTGGAGCTCCAGGGCCTCGGGTTCGGTGATTTCGCCGTCGCGCACGTCCTGCAACAGGAGGTCCAGGGCGGCGGAACGAATCGAGTTCGGGGCCACCAGCTGATGGCCCGGGTTCGGCCGGTAGCCGTTGTTGGCAAGATGCAATAGCGCCGCCGGGTCGATCACGAAACGTTTCATGCGCCCATGGTAGACCGGAGCGGGCCCGGCTGGCGGCGCCACGAAGTGGGGTTGCGAATCCCGCCGCCTACGGCCGTGGCCGTTCCGGTGTCTCGAGGTCCGGAGCTTCCGGTGCCGGGGGCGCGTCATGTTCGCGCGGCGGCTCGGCCAAGGCCATTACGGCGGTGATGACTGCCGTTCCGATGGCCATGAGAGGGCGCGGGTTTTCCATGCCTCGCCGCAAGAGCGCTTGGTGGATCCTCCCATCGATGACGAAGCCGAGTTTCGTTCCGGCGGCGCTGAGGGTGCCCAGGCCCAGCGCGACCGCGGCACGGAACGTCTTTCCGGGCTTGGTCGCGTGGCCCGGGGCCGTACCGAACCAGCCAAGAAGCCCCGCGGTGGCGGCGGCGCCCGCATATAGGGAACCCCTGGCCGATGGCCGGAGCTTGGCGGGGTCGACCAGCGTCAGAAGGCCGCTGACCGCGCCGGTCACCAGTGCATTGCCCAGCGGGGAACGAAGGAATGAAGTGTTGGTTTCCGTGGGTTCAGCCATGAGACCAGCCTAGCGAAACCGTAACAGTGCACTGGTTTGAACTCGCCCGGCTTCCCAAACCCAAATGCACCCGTGTGGGGCGCCCGGACGGCGGTTGTCACAAACTGCCCGTATTGGCCCCGTATTGGCCCCGTGGTCTGCCCGGGGCTATGGTGAAATTTGCTTACTCGCATCTTCAAGTTACACATGGGGAGTCATATTGTCCGGGGGAACCAATTTGGCCGCGTTGGCTACAGGCCGCATGCCAAGGATCGTGGCGGGAGCCGCAACGGTTTGTTTTATCGCGACTGCCTGCACGCAGACACCGGCGCCACAGGCGGAGGCGGATCGCAACGGCGCCACTGTCGTCAGGGTGATTGACGGCGACACCATCGTGGCCGACCTGTCCGGCGCCGAAACCACCATCCGCCTGCTCAACGTCGATACACCCGAGACCAAGGACCCGAACGAGCCCGTCCAATGTCTCGGCTTGGAAGCGACCGAATACACCAAGTCGCTTTTGGCTCCCGGGGACCGGATAGAACTGGCGTATGACGTCCAGCGCCTCGACCCGTATGGCCGTACGCTGGCCGGTGTCTACAAGGACGGAAGCCTCGTCAATGCCGACATCGCTGCCGCCGGTCTCGGGGTCGCGGTGCTGTTCCAACCCAACGAGCGGTTCTACCCCGAGGTCCTTGCCGCAGAGCAACAGGCCCAGGGAGCCAGCGAGGGTCTTTACAGTACATCGATTGGCTGCACGGTTCCGGCCAGGGCAACCGCCGCAATTGCCGGGCTTGAGGCTGTGAAGGACACCGTGCCGGGCAACGCCGAGGCTGTTGGTTCGGCGCTGGCAGTGGTGGGAGCCGCGATCGTGGCCGGCAAGGCAAAGAGTGCCGCGCTCAGGGGGCTCGACAGCGCCGTCGACGTCGCGGACGCGGCGGTTTGGTCCGCGCGCAAGGCCACCTATGCGCCCAAGCTTTCGGCGGCAATGGACCGGGCCAAGGCGATTGAGAAGAAGCTGGCCAACAAGCAATCCGCGTTGGCGCGGGCAAAGAAGGAAGCGGACGCCAAGGAAAAAGCCATCGCCAAGGCAGCCGCAGAAGCAAAGGCCAAGGCGAAGGCCGAGGCAACGCGTAAGGCCAACGCCGCGGCCGCCCGGCAGGCAGCTGCAAAGCGGGAGGCGGAAGCGAGCAGGAAGGCAGCCGAACGCCGCCGCCAGTCGGTACCGAAGCAGACCTACCGGGCACCGGTCCAAAGGTCGAAGCCCAAGGTCAGCAGCAATCCGTATCCCGGCTACACCGGACCGCGTTGCTACGCGCCCGGTGGCAAGACCTGGAAGCCGTGCTGACCAGCCGCCAAGCCACGTGACTGCCCGCAGTCCACGCCGCCACCTACCGCAGGGTATGTCGTGCAGTGGACCGCGGTCAGACCTGTTTCAATGGGAAAGCCTTGCGGGATCCGGGTCCTGCGCTTGGGAAAAGGCCGCCGGGCATCAAGGCCGTAAACATTTGGCCGATGTTGTACGGTTTTTCGCCCTTGCGACTCCCAATAGTCGCTGCCGAGGCGTAGGTTGGGTCGTGGAAAACCCCGTTGCGTCCACGAAGGAAAACCCCATGAGCACATTTGCCGATCGGCCCCGCACCGCCCTAATGGTGATCGATGTCCAGAACGACGTGGTGGCGAATGCCTACCGGCGCGAGGAAACGCTGGGAAACATCAAGGCGTTGGTGTCCCTGGCACGCGAATCCGGGGCGCCGGTGGTGTGGGTGCAGCACTCCGACGAGGAAATGGAGAAGGGCAGCGACGCCTGGCAGATCGTGCCCGAACTTTCGCCGGCCGCCGGGGAACCGGTGATCCACAAGATCTATGGCGACTCCTTCGAGGCCACCGACCTTGAGGACGTGCTTTCCGCCGCCGGCGTCGGCCGGCTGGTGGTCTCCGGCGCCGAATCCGACGCATGCATACGCTCGACCGTCCACGGCGCCTTCACCCGCGGCTACGACGTGACCCTGGTGTCCGACGCGCACACCACCAGTGACATGACCCAGTGGGGCGCCCCGCCGCCGGAGGTCGCCATCTCCCACATCAACCTCTACTGGCAATTCCAGGGGGCGCCGGAGCGCACCGCGGCAGTCACCAGCACGCAGGAAGTGGATTTCCGCTCCTGACTCTCCCCGGCCGCTGGACCCGAACCGACCGGGCCCCGGGTGACGGGCAGGCCGGGATTCCGCCGGGTTGTTTCTACCGGGCGGGCTGTGCCGCCCACACCGTGCGGCTGCCGCGCATCGACAGATCCGTGCGCGCGAGCACCGAGCGCGGGTCCTTGTCATCCAGTAGCACTTCCAGGGCTTGGAGGTCCGCCGCCGACAGGTCGTCCTTGAGGGAATCGCGCATCCGGAACAGCCACCGATGCGCGGCGCGCGCCACCAGCTGCTGGTCCTGTTCGATCGCGTATCCGAAGGTCCGCTGGTCGACGACCTCCATCCCGGCCTCCCTAATCGGGCCGGCCCAGTCCGGGTGGGCGTTCCACTTGGCGCTGCCCGCCGCCGCGTGGCAGCGTTCCTCCAGGCCCGGGGCGCCGAAGCCCAGGTCCCGGGGCAGGTAGCGGGGGAACGCGTCCATCTCCACGACCACCAGCAGCCCGTCGGCCGACAGCGTGCCGGCGATCCGCTCGTACACGCTGGCCGGCTCGCTCATGTGGTGCATGGAGGATGCGGCCCACACCAGGTCGATGTCCGTCAGTTCCGGCCACGCCGCGTCCAGGTCCACCTGCAGGGTTGAGACCCGCTCCTCCAGCCCAAGCGATTTCACCTGGGTCGACAGGCGCCCGAGCATGAACTCCGACTGGTCCAGGGCAACGACCCCGGCCTCGGGGAACGTGCGCGCCAGCCCGAGCGTACCGGTGCCCGTGCCTGCGCCCAGGTCCAGGATGGTGCTCGGGGCTGGCTGGTATCCGGCGGTCCAGACGAAGATCTCCTGCAGGTGGTCCTTGATCAACCGGGCGTCCAGGTCGAGCATTTCCGCCATGCCCTGTTCGTCCGAATGCTGGTGCTCGTGGTGGTTGCCGTGGTTCCCGCCGTGATGGTGGTGGCCGTGTTCCGGGGAATGCTGTGTCGTCATGGTTCCAGCCTAACCATCGGATGCGCCATTGGCATACACTCTTGCGTATGACGCAAGAAGAACTTTCCATGGACACCGTGATCCGCCAACGCCTCAAGGGCCTTCGGCTGGCCAAGGGCTGGTCGCTGGATTCCCTGGCAGCCCGGTGCTTCCTGAGCCCCTCCACGCTCAGCCGCATCGAGACCGGCCACCGCAGGATCGCGCTTGACCAACTCGTTCCCCTGGCCAAGGCGCTGGGCACCACTCTTGACCAATTGGTCGAGCCGACCAGCGACGAGGACGTGGTGATCCGACCCGAGCCCGAGCACCAGCCCGGACTCACCACCTGGCTGCTCTCGCGCGAGCACTCGGCCAATGGGACCACCGTGGCGAAAATGCGCATCACCCGCGAGCGGGCCATGAAGGACATCGGTCTGAGCGTGCATCCAGGCCGCGAATGGTTCACCGTGCTAACCGGCACGGTCTCCCTGGTGCTGGGGGAGCGCACCATTCTGGTCTCCGAGGGGCAGGCCGCCGAATTCTCGACCATGGTCCCGCACCGCATCGGGGCACACGAGGGCCCGGTGGAGATCCTGACGATCTTCGACCACGGCGGGGAACGGGCCCACATGCACCACGACCACGCGGCGGATTAACGCATGCCGGGGACGGCGGCCGCGGTACCTCACGGCCTCGCGGGATACTCCCCACGGGCAGCTCAGCCGCTGCTACACCATCAGTTCCATCTCGCAAGACGCGGCTGGAGATTACGGTCAAGGCCCTGCTCGGGGGACCCGCCTCTACCTGGCTGCACGACGCGCTGGCCCCCGGCACAGTGACCCTCGCCCACGGTCCGCTGGGCGGCTTCGCCCCGCTGGTGTCCATTACCCGGGCGCTGCTGGATGCCGGCGCCCGGGTAAAGTCGGCGCACCATCGACTGCGCGGCGGACGAGTTCATCCTCGACGCCGTGCTGGCCGCGGGGGCTCCCGTGCCTTCCTCGTGCACGCCGGGGATGCGCGGCGCCTGCAAGTTCTCCCTGCTCGGGGGCACGGGGGAGATGAACCACGCGGGAGGGATCAGGCCCAGGGAGATCGCCGCGGGCAAGGTCCTGATCTGCTGCTCCACGCCGACCGGCGACCTGGTGATCGACGCCTAGCCGGCTCCGCAGGTTCCCGTGTTATTTGGCTTCGTCGCCGGTGATGCCGAAGAGCTCGGGGCTATCGGCCATGGTGCGACCGAGCTTCCACTGGTTCCTGAAGAGTCCCACGGGATTCCCATTCGACCGGTAGACGACCTCGACGGCGGCGGCCTTGGCGGTCTGTACCGGATCCGGGCCGTAGAGGTCCCTGGCCATTTCGTAGGGCAGTGCCTCTTCGATGACGGCCGGAGCGTTGAACTCGCGCTTCAACCGATCCAGGGCCACATCGAACTGCAGGACCCCGACTGCCGCGAAGATCGGCGACTGGCTCGTCCCGGAGCTGCGGTAGAGAACCTGGATGGTGCCTTCTTCTTCGAGGTGGGAGATTCCACGGGCGAAAGCCTTGGCTCGACCGGCATCCAGGCTGCGCACCATGCGGAAGTGTTCGGCGTTGAAGTGCGGCAGTCGCGGAAAGGAAACAGCCTCGCCGGCATGCACCGTATCGCCGATCCGCAAACCGCTGACATTGCTGAAGCCCACGACGTCACCGGGCCACGATTCATCCGCTGAATCGCGGTCCCTGCCGCTCATGTGGTGGGTGTACTTGGAGGAAACGGGCTTTGCCGTTGAATCGTTCCGTAGTGCCATGCCCCGCCGGAAGGTCCCGGAGCACACCCGGACAAAGGCAAGCTTGTCGTGGTGGTTGGGGTTCATGCCCGACTGCATCTTGAAGACGAACCCGGAGAAATCCGAATCCAATGCACGTAAGTTGCCGGACGAATCCGCCCGCGCACCCGGCGCGGGCGCGCGCTCCACCAGGAAATCCAAGAGCGGGGCGACCCCGAAGTTGGACGCCGCGGCAGCGAAGAGGACCGGCGTGGTCCGACCGGCCAAGAAATCGTCCCCGTCGAAGCCGCCATTGAGGGCGACGGCCATGTCGCAGTCTTCGCGGGCGGCCTCCCAGGCGTCCCCGGCGTCCAGGGCGGCCTCTTCGGGGCTCAGTTCGTCGGCCTGCGCGAGTTTTGCGCCGGCACCAACGCGACCCAGGCGCGTGTAGGTTCCACTTTCAGGGTTGTATAGGCCGCGGAAGTCGCCCGCGATGCCCACGGGCCAGTTCAAGGGCACCGGCAGCCGGCCGGTGGCATCCTGGACCTCATCCAGCAGTTGCAGCGTCTCCTGTCCGGGACGGTCCCATTTGTTGAAAACGGTGACCACGGGCAGACCAAGTTCCTTGCAGACGGCAAAGAGCTTCAGGGTCTGCGTTTCCATTCCCCGTGCGGAATCGACAAGCATGATGGCGCAGTCCACGGCCGTCAGCACCCGGTAGGTGTCCTCGGAGAAGTCGGCGTGCCCCGGGGTGTCGAGGAGGTTGAAAATGACATTGCCGTGCTCGAACCGCAGCGCGGTGGAACTGATGGAGATGCCGCGTTCGCGTTCCATGACACCCCAGTCGGACATGCTTGCCGCGCGTCCCTGCTTGCCGTGCGTCACACCCGCCTCCGTGATGACCCGCGCATGCAGGGCCAAGGCCTCGGTCAATGTCGACTTGCCGGCGTCGGGGTGCGCAATGATGGCAAAGGTCCGGCGTCTGCGGGCCTCGTGAAACACGTCATTGCCGTCGGTGTTGGGTGGGGAGTCGAAATCAGTGAAAGTGCTGGGAACCATCCCTAGAATCTACACTCGCGCGAGGGCTGCGCTAAGCCGAGCGGCTTCGCCGTGGACTGTCCGGGTCCGAACCTGTCCCGTGAACAGGCCTCCCGGCACCCTTCCGACCAGTGGCTCGCGCGGTGCCAGGGGTTCCGGGCTACTGCTTCATCTCGTAGTTGAAGGTGGCCCCGGTCTCTCCCACAATGCACCTGCCGGCGTGTCCGGGGTACGGCAGTTCGCATGACCCGTGGCCCCTGATCTCGACGGAGCCGGCGCTCGGACGGGCGTCCGCCAACTTCTTCACGAACGACTCGGCCTCCGCGCAACTCATGCCCGAGTCCGCCAGGTTGTAGGTATAGAGCGCGCCCACGCATGGGCGGTCGGCATCCGCGTCGGCCCGCGGCGTGCCGGAGGCCGCCTTCTCGGTCCGTTCCAGGGAGATCATCATCGCCTTGATCTGTCCGTACTCAGTGGTCTTGGCATGGGCCCGCAGCCGTTCCATGCCCTTCACGGAGGCCGGGACCCCATCGAGCTGCTCGTTTTTAGAGATGTTCCGACGGAAGTTGCCGTAATTGCCGTCGTAGGTAAACAAGGAATCCAGGTGGGAAAGATTGGTGGGCCCAGCGAGGTCGATACAGTTCAGGTTGATGGAGGCGGTATCCCCGGTCGTGCCCAGGGCGTCGAAGGAGTAGAAGCTGGAGGGCTCGATGTTGGGTGTTGCCCGGTCAAGCTGCGTGTACCTTTGGCCCTTGTTTACAAAGGTCAGACTGGTTTGACCCAGGCCGCTGGTCATGATCGCCGCCATGTCCTCGCCTCGGCCGTTCTGGATCCGCAGGCTGGTGGCCGAACCCGTGTCTTCCTGCCACGGCTCCAGCTTCTGTTCCGTCAAGGTCCAGTCGGCCGGGGCGGTCAACTCGAAGTGGCCCTTCGCGATGCTGTGCGTCTTCAGCTGTGGCGCCTCGTCCGCGCAAGCAGGGTTGATTGCTGCGGTACCGGATGTGCTGCCCCCCGCCAGAGCCAGCGCCGAGAGGGCTGCCATCGCAACGAAAGCCAATGTCGTGGGCTGCGGAATCCGGACGGACATGCTGTTCCAGTCTTCTTGACGTGAATGGCCAAACAATTATTGAGCCACCAAATTGAATAATATCGAGCATGCGGTGTGCGGAGGTGTGGGAAAGCTCTCCGGGATTACCTCCGAAAAAATATCCGACCATCCGACGTGCCGGCGGTGGGTGCTCGACGAGCGACACTGACGTCCGCCATCGGGGACTTGGTTCACCCGGCCATGATGAAAAGCTCCCTCGATCACGTGGTCAAGCGAACGGCCTAGTCAATGAGGCCACGCTTTATGGAATCGTGCAGGAGGTCTTCCGCGAGGCGAACCGAAGGATCGTTCGTTAGCGCTTGTATCCTACGTAGGAAGTGTCGACACGACTGCTCACTGCGTCCCTGGAAGACTGCCCAGCAGTGTATGCCGGAGTGCGGGATGGGACACGTCCGAAACGATTTGGGACCGAGGGGGCAGAGACAGGCCTTGCTTGCCAAATCGTGAAATATGCTCGCAATGCAAAGCTGAAAAGGAGAATCCAGGTGGCGGAAACTCCACTGGTCAAACACGCGATGGTTGAATCAATCAAGATTTACAGGCGAACCGCAGGAGCTGCCATATTGGGTGGGGCCATCTTGCTCACATCTGCCTGCAGTGCACTTCCAGGCGAAAGCTCTACTCCAACACCAGAGGTCACAGCTTCGCCGCCGGCAAGCCCGGCGGCCTCCCCTGCTGCAAGCAAGCCGTCCTCGATCCCAGCAACTCTTCAACGTGGAGGCGTGGAATTCACGGGGAGGATTCTCTCAAATTCAAAGGGGTCATATCCGGAAGTCACCCTTAACGAGAGCAGTCCACTGATGAAGTGGAGCGAGTCCAAGAACAATGCTGAAAAAGGAATCACGGCGGGGTGGACGAAGCAGGACGTAGAAGAGGCTCAACAGTTCGCTTCCAGGTTCATGCTAACCAAGATCATTGACGGTCCAGCAAATGGTGACCCTTCTTACGCTAACCGGTGGGTCAAGGAGAACAAGGATCTGCTGCACCCTCAATTTCGCGATGATATGGTCGCCTCCGCCACAGCTAATGGCGACGATTCTCTTCTCGTGAAAGAGTCGTGGCATTCAGAAGAAGGGGGCAATTATGGATACGTTTACGACGACAGCACACCAAGAATAAAAGCCCTTGATATCAGCATCGATAGCAGTTCGAATGTCAGCGATAGAGGAATGTACTTCAACTACAGCGGAAGCTATGTGATGAACACTGCCTCTGACAACGGTGCCTCGGAACAATATACGGATGTGCAGAATATCGGCATCTCTGTCATCAAAGAAGGTGGCGAATTTTATATCGCGGGCGTTTTCCACGCGACGAATACAGATGCAATTCCTAGTAGATAGGTCTTCAAATTTGTTTCCTCATTGTAGAGATTGGGCCATGAAAAACTGGACGGCCAAAAGGCCGCGCTGAAGCTGATGGATGAGCAGCGCGAGATATTGACGCGTTGGGCGCGGCGAGCGAAGTTCTCGCAGGAGCTTGCCATGTGTTCTAGGCTCGTGCCTGCTGAGCGGCCCGGAGATGCTGATCAACGTGGCGGCCGCGGCACGGCGCGGGGTCGAGACACACACTGTGGCCAGGCAGTGTCGTCGCTTTTTGGAGCGCCGGCTCGATGGGCGGGTTGAGGAGCCGCGCCCCGGGCGCCCGGCCCCCCATTGCCGTGGAGCGGATCGAGGGCGTGGTCCTGGCAATGCTGGAGAGCGCGACGAAGAATGCCAAGCACAACGCTGAGATCCGGCCCCTTCGTCGTCGCGAACGCCCAGCGGGCAGGGATCCGCATCGTCAAGGCATCCGGGTCCGATCGAAGATCGTTGCCAGGGGTCACCGACGTGCGATGCCCACAGGACACGCACATCCACCGGCCACCCCAGGTAATCCCTGTACTCCGTGTCGGTGCCGAACCCCGCCGGCAGCTCGTCCACCGAGCCCGGATAGCCACGCCCGACTGCCACAGTCCTGCCCTGCCTGCCTGTTGCAAGACAAGTCCACTCCGGTTAATATGGGGCACCCCAAGGCAAAGGAGAGCCCCGTGGGCAAGGTGGTCATGTACGGCTCGGTGTCGGTGGACGGCTTCGTCGCGGACGGGAACGACCAGCCCGGACCGCTGTTCGACTGGTTGTCCGGCGGCGATGTCCCGCTGGACGAGGGCGGCGTGTTGAAGGTGTCGCAGGCGTCCTACGACTACACCCGTGCGTACTGGGACCAGATTGGGGCGACAATCGTCGGCCGCCACGTCTTTGACATGACCGATGGCTGGGACGGGAAGCCTCCGGGCGGGGTAGCCCACGTGGTTGTCGTGACGCACCGCCCTAGACCTGCGGGCTGGGACCCCGAGGCCCCGTTTCACTTTGTCGACGGCGTCGAGGCGGCCGTGGCCAAGGCCCAGGAGCTCGCGGGTGAGCGCATCGTCGAGGTCTCCGTTGGCGATGTCGGAGGGCAGGTGCTTACCGCGGGCCTGGTCGACGAGGTGCGCATGGATCTCGTACCCGTCGTGTTCGGGTCAGGCAAGCGCTTCTTCGGGTCGGTCCACGCACAGCACCTGCTGGGGGATCCCGACGTGGTGATCCAGGGCAACCGGGTGCTGCACCTGCGCTACGTGGTGCGTCGTTGAGCGATCCGATACGCGCAGCAGCCCACCGCGAACGCCGGCACCAGATCGGGCCCCCGGCCGCGTTTTGACACCGCCGCACCGGGACAGAGGCGACGGCCAACACCCGGCCAGTGGTTGCACCCCCGCGGTGAAGAGCCCGATGGTGGGGAAAAGCCCCATGCCGTTAATCGGCGGGTTTCGCTACCTGCAGCGGCGTCGACGCCAGGGCCCCGTGGCGCCGCCAGAGGAAGAATCCGAGCACGACGATGGCACCTGAGAGGAGCAGGCCCGTTGCCGGCACCTGCACAAAGAGCGGGACGAACGAGACCAGTGCCCCCGCAAGGAGAAGCCCCGCGGCGAGCAGCGGATAGACGCCGGCACGGAGTGTCGCGATGGCGAAGAGAACCCAGCCGACGGCGGCGATCAGGAAGGAGAGTGCGAATCCCGTGAATCCCAGCTCTCCGGTTGCCAATTCAGGGGCCTGGGCCGCCAAGTCGGGGACCACGAAGAACTCGAACCAGATCGCCCCCACCGTCAGCGCGGTCCCGACGAAGGCGAGCAGGAATCCGGCAAAGCCAAGACGTCCCGCGGCCCGGGACTGACTGGCGTACAGCCCGGTCAACCCGAGCAGCAGCAACACGGTGCCGAGCAGGTAGAAGCCAAACACGATTCTTTGTGAAGCGCTGCCGGCCGCGTCGGCGCCCTCCAGGTCGACCACCAGGCTCATCACATCCCCGATGGCGGAAAGAATCCCCGCCGCGATCGCGGCCAAGCCGGCCAACCGGAGCAGCTTGTCAGATGACATGGAACGGTTACCTCTCGACGACATTGTCGGATTCCGAACCGTACGCTGGAAGCCCCCGGCTGCCACCGTCCGTTGCGCCGACCATACAGTTCCAGCCCATTGGCTGGCAAGATCTCGCGACGAACCATTAAAAGCCGCCGCAGGGGATTGATACGTTGGACCACTTGAGAACCTCTGCGAGCCGCCACGGGATCCGATGGGGGCAACGGGGCAGGGTTCACGGAATCGGCCGGGAGGCATGCCGCCGGGCAGGGTTCGAGGGCCCGCTGGTGTCGGTGGCGCGCAAAACGCCTAGGGGTCGTACATGGGACCGGGTGTTTCGTCGGTTTCCAGCGGCTTGAGTTCCTCATCCCCAAGGTAGAGGTTGGTGCCGGTGCGGTCCTTGAGGGTGATCGTGGCGACCAGCGAAACCGCGACCAGCAGGAACAGGTAGGTCGACACCGCGACCGTGGTGTTGAACGAGCCGACAAGGGCGGTGGCGATGGTGGGGGCAAAGGCGCCGCCGAGCACCGCGCCCAGGGCGTAGCTGATGGAGGAGCCGCTGAGCCGGATGCGGGCCGGGAACAGCTCGGCGTAGAGCGCCGGCAGCGGTCCGTAGGACAGGCCCATCACCGCGCCGAAGACGATCAGTGCCAGGGCGACCATGGCGATCTCTCCGGTGTCGATGAGCAGGAAGAGCGGGTATAGCCAGACGAGCATGGCGACCCAGCCGATGATGTACATCTTGCGCCGGCCGATGCGATCCGAGGCCACCCCGGAGACCCAGGTGGAGACCAGCCACGCGACCGAGCCGATGGTGATGATGTTCAGGATGGTGCCGGCGTCCAGTCCCAGGCGCTTGGTGGCGTAGCCGAGAATGAAGCCGCCGGTGAGCATATAGCCGGCGGCGTTGTTGCCCATGAAGACCAGCGTCGCCTGGACGACCTTGCCCGGGTGGTGGCGGAAGAGGGTGGCCAGTGGCGCGGTCTCGGTCTGCTTCGTGGCCTCCATCTGGTGGAAGACCGGGGACTCCTCGACCCGGGTGCGGATGTAGTGCCCGATCAGGATCAGCACGAAGCTCAACAGGAAGGGCACCCGCCAGCCCCAGGCCAGGAACTGCTCCTCGGTCAGAGCCGCGGCGAAGATGGCCGTGACCCCGGCGGCCAGCAGCATACCGGCCGGAACGCCCAGCTGCGGGAAGGCCCCGAACTTGCCGCGGCTCTCTGCCGGGGCATGCTCGACGGCCATCAGCGCCGCACCGCCCCACTCGCCGCCGGCGGAGAATCCCTGGACGATGCGCAGGAACACCAGCAGAATCGGCGCCCACACCCCGATGGTGGCGTAGGTGGGCAGCACGCCGATCAGGGTGGTGCCGGCACCCATCAGGATCAGGGTGATGATCAGCACGACCCGGCGCCCGTAGCGGTCCCCGATCCTGCCCATGACCACCGCGCCGAAGGGGCGGAAGAGGAAGCTGATTCCCACGGTGGCGAACGAGACGATCGAGGCCACCGTGCCCTCCAGCTGCGAGAAGAACAGCGGGGCCAGGACCAGGGCGGCGGCGTTGGCGTAGATGAAGTAGTCGTACCACTCGACCGTGGTGCCGATCATGGTGGCCCCTGCCACCCGGCGCTGTTCGGGGGTCATCCGTTGGGAGGCCGTCGGTGTGGTGCCCATGAGCATTCCTTTGTCCGGGGATGAGGGTCCCGGGCCTGGTGGGCCAAGGTGCCACTCGCCTGATGCTCACATTGTAGGACTTCCCCCACCCGGGGGCGAGGGTTGTGGATGACCGGGAATAGCGCCCGTGAAATGGGGTTCCCCGCACCTGCCATCGGCCCCCGGCGACCTCAGGCCGAGGCCCTCCGGTTGCGCCGGCGCCGGCGCAGGACCAGGTACATCCCCAGGGCCACGCAGAGCAGGTAGATCCCGGCGACGGCCGTCCACCCCAGCGCGAAGCCGCCGGGGGACCCGACCAGGGTTCCCATGACCAACGGGCCGACGGTGAATCCGCCGAACTGCCCGGCGGTGACCATCCCGGTGGCCATGCCCATCGAGGAGGACGGGACGCTGCGCACCACCGCGGCCATCAGAACCACCGAGACCCCGAGTGCCGAGGCCCCGTGCAGGGCCACCGCGAGCCAAAGCAGCAACGCCGAGCCGGTGGCCCCGGCGGCCAGGAACACCCCGGCACCGGCGAGCGCCAGTAGGGCAAGCAGCAGCAAGAGCGGCGGGGCGGCGGTGCCCCGGGACATCATCCGTCCCCAGCCCACGCGTGCAGCCACGCCGATGGCGCCGGCTGCTGCTGCCGCAACCCCGCCGAGAACCAGGGAGAAGTCGAGTTCGCGCACCGCATAAAGGGAGAGGTAGACGTTGGTGGCCTGCACGCCCATGCCGTTGATGAAGCCGAATGCGGCCAGCGCCCAAATGAGGAACCTGATGCTGGTCGGCGGCGGTGCAGGGGCCCCGGCGGGTGTCGGCCCCACGGGCACCGGGACCTTGGGCAGCAGCGGCACGGCATGGAGCACGCGCAGCGCGACGACGCCCAGCAGCACCGCTGCCACTGCGCCCACGCCGCTGGCCCCGTGCCAGCCGATCCACGCAGCCAGGGCGGGGAAGCCGAGGCTGGCCACGAGCTGGCTGACCTGCACTCCGGATTGCTTGATGCCGATCCAGCCGATGCGCCGGTCCTCGGGAACGCGTTCGGCCAGGATCCGGTTGGTGACCCCGTTGGGGAACGACTGGGCCAGGCCGGCAACTCCGGAGGCCACCAGCAGCAGCACATAGCCACCGGGGATGGCGGCGAGCAACAGGGCGAGCGTCGCCAGGGCAAAGACCAGCGCCAGCAGGCGCGAATCGGGCTGCCGGTCGGTGAAGCGACCGAAGGCTGCATTGCCGATGGCCCCGGCCCCGAAGCAGACAGTGGCGAGCAGGCCGAATTGCGCCTCGCTGATTGCCAGTTCGCTGATGACCAGTTCGCTGACGGCGCTCAGCCCATAGGTCAGCAGCGGGCCGATGCCGACAGCCACCAGCAGGATGGCCAGCAGGGAAAATCCGGGGTGCCCGGCAGGTGCCTTCATGCAGGCTCTCCGCTCACGTCAGGTTGGATTCCGGGGGGATCCCGGGCAGGGCTCCAGTGTTTCACATCGCTGACCCGGGACCGGAACCAGGTGACGGCCCCCTTGAATGCCTGGGGGCACAGTGCCACACCCGTTGTCATATGGCGCCGCCGACAGGGTCATCATCACCTGACCCAGCATAAAAAGGCGGTGGACACGGTCCAGGAAATCATGAACGTGCTGCTGCTGCTGCTGCTGCTGCGCGGGAACATCGGGTGCCGGGGGGGCGGCCATTTCCTATCCCAGTGCCCGCGGCTGCGCTGCCACCTATTTCCCGGAGGCCAACGTGCTCATTCCCCTGTCCGCGACGGCCTTGGGGTCCAACACCCCGGTGTCCTAGGCCACCATCGTCCGCCTTGAACCGGTGCCGGCGCCCGGCTTCGGGTAGCGCCGGCGCCCCGACCTAGGAATCCGCCGGGGCGCCGGAATCGGGCACCGGCTCCCCGGGTCCCTGGTCCAGGCGGAACGGGGGATAGGCGTCGGTCAGCAGTGAGGTGTAGGCCACTGTGCGTTGGATCCAGCGGTTCAGCCCCAGCAGCAGGTCGAAGAGCCCCTGCCGGTACGAACCGGTCAGCAGCAGGACCATCCCGGCGATGAGGACCAACACCCCGAGCGCCGAGATGCCGGTATCCTCCGTGTCCCAGGAACCGCCGGAGAGCGCCGCGATGACCAAAAGGTGCGGCAGGGCGAGCAACCAGGACTTCACCAGCACCCGCCACCGCGACAACCGGGCCGGATAACTGACATCGAAGCTGGCCGGATAGGGGCCGCGCGCCAGGGTGAACGGCGGGTAGCTGTCGGTGCCCAGCACCCCGTAGGCGTAGAACGACACCCGCCATTGCCAGCGCAGCACCCCGACGGAGAACTGGAACCACGAGGCCGGATACCGCCCGGTCACCAGGATCACCAGTCCCGCGGCGATGGTGACCACCAGGAAGGCAACCCACAGCAGGGCCAGCACCACCACGTGCGGGATGGCCAGGATCCACTTCACCAGCCACTTCCAGCGCGAAAGCCCCGGGTCCAGGTGCCCGGAGAGGTGCACCGGCGTCGCCGGGACCGGCCCAGGCAGGCCGCTCGCCCGCGGGGCGCCGACCGCGATGCCGCGGCCCAGCCCCGCGGCGCCGACGAGGATGGCCGCGATGCCCAGGGCGATCCCGGCGGCAATCAGCAGTGCGGACTGGTCAAGGTCGCGGAACTCCTTGACGGCAAGGGCTCCGAGGGATGGGGGAATCAGCAGCGCCCCGATCAGCAGCAGGGCCAGATGGATTCCCGGCATGTGTCCGACGGGCGGTGTCTGAAGTGGGGGTGCTGGTGGGTTGGTCATGGCGTTCGGCTTTCGTGAAGTGAAGTGGGGGGAGAGTTAGGGCCTGGAATTCGCGGCGGTGCAGGCTAGATGATGATGGCGATCTTGCCGCGGGCCTTGCCCGCCACCAGGTGCTCCATGGCCTCGGGCACCTGCGCCAGCGGGAAGGACTTGTCGAGGTGGGGGCGCACGGCACCGGATTCGATGAATCCGGCCAGCTCCTCCAGGTCGGTGGCGCGCTGGGTGGAGGCGAGCATGGCCAGGCGCTGGCCGATGAAGGGCGAAAGCGCGATGGCCCGGAACTGCCTGCCCATGCCCAGCCACCTGCCGGCGCCCTCTCCGCCGACAATGATGGCAGTGCCCTTGGGTGCCAGTGCCTTGCGCAACCTGCCCAGGGTCGGGTTTCCGGCGATGTCCACGATCAGGTCGTAGTGCCCGGTTCTCTCGGCAAAGTCCTCGCGGCTGCGGTCGATGGCGTGGTCGGCGCCCAACGTGCGCAGCAGGTCCTGCTTGGTCGGCCCGGCGACGCCGGTGACCTCGGCGCCCAGCGCCTTGGCCAGTTGCACCGCATAACTTCCGACCCCGCCCGAGGCTCCGATGACCAGGACCCGCTGGCCGGCGGCAATGCGTCCCAGGCGAAGTGCCTGGAGTGCGGTGGCTGCCGACACCGGGATAACCGCTGCCTGGGCGAAGTCGAGGCTTGCGGGCTTGGCGGCCAGCCTGTCCTCCCTGGCCACCGCGTACTCGGCGAAGGTGCCCTGCCCGAATCCGTGGACCGCGTCGCCCACCGAAAAGCCGGTGACAGCGGATCCCGTCCCCACGACCGTTCCGGCCAGGTCGAGACCGGGAACGGGATTCCGGGGACCGCGGAACCCGAAGGCCAGGCGCATGAGAAGCGGCGTGCCGGTCATGACGTGCCAGGTGCCCCGGTCCAGACCGGCGGCGTGCACCCGCACGAGCACCTCGTTTTCCTTTGGCACCGGAACCGGGAGCCGGGCTTCGTGAAGCACCTCGGCATTTCCGTAGCGCTCCTGGGCCATGGCGCGCATCGATGCCTGGGGCCGATGGGTGGCTTCTGGATCGAGTCCTCGTACTGGCTCTCGTTCGGCGCCGTTCATGGCGTTTCCTTTCCGGATGCAAGGTCTCGCGAATCGTTACCTTACTTAGTACGAGAGCCTAACTTACATAGTACGAAAATACGATAGGATCGGGCCATGAAGTCAGAGGAAAAAAAGAAGGCGGCTCCGGCGCGCTTTCCGCTGAGCCGGGAGCGGGTGCTCGAGTGCGCCGTTTCCATCGCCGACCGGGACGGCATCGGGGCGCTGACCATGCGGTCGCTGGCGGCGGCGCTGGAGGTGAAACCCATGTCGCTCTACTACTACGTCGCCAACAAGGGGGAGATCCTGGACGCCATCATCGACATGGTGTTCGCGGAAATCAATGTCCCGTCCAGCACCGGGAGTTGGAGCGATGAAATGCGCTTGCGTGCCGCTTCGGTGCGCACCGCACTGTCCCGGCATCCCTGGGCCATTGGGCTGTTGGAGTCACGCACGGCCCCCGGCCCGGCCACCCTGCGCCACCACGATGCGACCCTGGGTGTGCTTCGCGGCGCCGGTTTCTCGGTGCAGTCCGCGGCACATGCCTACGCACTGCTGGACAGCTACACCTATGGCTTTGCCATGCAGGAGGCCGCGTTGCCCTTCACCGGGCCCGACACCGCCGCCAGCGTCACCGATCCCATCGTGCAGATGTTTGCCACCGGGGAGTACCCGCACCTGATGGAAATCGCCACCGAACACGTGCTGCAGCCAGGATATGACTTCGGCGACGAATTTGGGATCGGGCTGGAATTGATCCTGGAGTCCTTGCAGCGCTGGATCCCGGATTCCCGGGCGGGGTCCTAGCCCCCCTTAGTCGCGGGTCGAACCCGTCAGCCGGGCCACCAGGTCTTTCACACGCGCGTGGATGTCGTCGCGCACCAATTCCATGCGTTCGCGTCCCTCGATGCCGCGCAGGCTCGGCTCGTCGGTTTCCCAGGTTTCCACCAGGACCCCGTCAACCACGGGAACCTTGGCTTCGGCACCCAGGACCACGACCAGGCCCGCCTTGCGCATGTTTTCCTCGGTCAGGGCCTTGGGTCGCTCGGCGGCGATGTCAATGCCTAGGTCAAGCAGCACTTCCGCGGCGAGCCCGTTGACGGCGCTTCCCGGCTTGGTGCCGGCGGAGGTCACGACAACCGCGCTTCCCGCCTCGAGCTTCATGAGACCGGCGGCCATCTGCGACTTGCCGCCGTTCTTGACGCAGACAAACAGGACTGCCGGTTTCCTCGTGGCGCCTGCGTTCGAATCCATGGTCAGTCCTTCGGGGCAAGTGTCGCGGCCAGGGAGTCCAATGCCCCGGGAACCAGTGAATAGTACGCCCATACCCCGCGCTTCTCGCGGTTCAGCAACCCTGCCTCCACCATGATCTTCAGGTGGTGGGAGACGGTGGGCTGGCCCAGTCCCAGTGGTTCGGACAGGTCGCACACGCAGGTCTCCGCCTCCGGGGACGAGGAAACGATCGAAAGGATGCGCAACCGGTTGGGGTCGGCGAGGGCCTTGAACCGTGACGCGAGGGCTTCGGCCTCGGTGGCGGCCAAGGTGTCCTGTCCATGGGCGGGAACGCAACACGGAGCTTCCGCACCGCCGGCGGGGACCACGGCGATTTCCTCGCGGGTTTGCAGGGCAACCGGTGTGGGCATGTGCCTGCCTCGCTTTCTCTCCAGCTCCCGCATGGGAGATTGACAATTGTCGATATATGAAAGGATACTCGATACATCGACGTTCGTCGATGCCTAGTTTAATGGAGAGAAATTGCCGTGACACCTACCGCCGCACCCGCCGACACGGGGCACATCACCGCCAAGCTGTCCACCCTGGATCGCTACCTCGCCCTGTGGATCCTCGCGGCCATGGCCCTCGGGCTCGGGCTCGGGCGGCTCATCCCGTCGTTGGGACGGGCGTTGGATTCCATCCAGGTTGCCGGGGTCTCCCTGCCGATCGCCCTGGGCCTGCTGGTGATGATGTATCCGGTGCTGGCCAAGGTCCGGTACGACGAGACCCACCGGGTCATCGGCGACAAGAAGCTCATGGTCACCTCGCTGGTCATCAACTGGCTTCTCGCCCCGGCCTTCATGTTCGCGCTGGCCTGGATCTTCCTGGCAGACCTCCCCGAATACCGCACCGGGCTGATCATCGTCGGGCTGGCCCGCTGCATCGCCATGGTGCTGATCTGGAACGACCTGGCGTGCGGTGACCGCGAGGCCGCCGCCGTGCTGGTCGCCATCAACTCGGTCTTCCAGGTCTTCGCCTTCGGCGCCCTGGGCTGGTTCTACCTGCAGCTGCTCCCGTCCTGGCTGGGCCTGCCCACCACCAGCGCCGAGTTCTCCGTCTGGTCCATCACGCTCTCGGTCCTGGTCTTCCTCGGCATCCCGCTGGTGGCAGGCTTCCTGACCCGCACCCTGGGGGAGAAGGCCAAGGGCCGCACCTGGTACGAGGGAACGTTCCTGCCCAAGATCGGTCCCTGGGCGCTCTACGGGCTGCTGTTCACCATCGTGATCCTCTTCGCCCTGCAGGGCGACACCATCATCGCCAAGCCGCTGGACGTCGCCCGCATCGCACTGCCGCTGGTCTTCTACTTCACGATCGTCTTCGGCGCCTCGATGCTCATCGGACGCTTGTTGGACATGGGCTACGAACGCACCACCACCCTGGCCTTCACCGCCGCGGGCAACAACTTCGAACTGGCCATCGCCGTGGCCATTGCCACCTTCGGCGTCACCAGCGGCCAGGCCCTGGCAGGAGTCGTCGGACCGCTCATCGAGGTGCCGCTGCTGGTGGCCCTGGTCTACGTCGCCCTCTGGTCCCGCAAGTTCTTCCCAAACTTCAACCCCGCAAAGGCACAAGCATGAACACCACCGCCACCAAGCCCTCAGTCCTGTTCGTCTGCGTCCACAATGCCGGACGCTCGCAGATGGCCGCGGCCTTCCTGTCCAACCTCTCCGCCGGGCAGATCGAGGTGCGCTCGGCCGGCTCGCAGCCGGCCGACTCGGTGAACCCTGCCGCGGTGGCCGCCATGAACGAGGTGGGCATCGACATGTCGGCCGAGGTTCCCAAGATCCTGACGACCGAGGCCGTGAAGGAATCGGACGTGGTCATCACCATGGGCTGCGGGGACACCTGCCCCATCTTCCCCGGCAAGCGCTACGAGGACTGGGAGCTGGAGGACCCGGCCGGCCAGGGCGTCGAGGCGGTCCGTCCGATCCGCGACGACATCCGCGCACGCATCGAGGCACTCATTTCCGAGCTGCTTCCCGCGACCTCCTAGCAACAACACGCCCCCCTGAAGGAGAAGGCCATGAACGAGAGCTACCCGGTGATTGTCATCGGTGCCGGACCCATCGGGCTGGCCGCCGCGGCGCACCTGCTCGAGCGCAAGCAAGGGGTGCGGGTGCTCGAGGCCGGGCGCGGCCCCGGCGCGGCGATCCGGAACTGGGGACACATCAGGCTCTTCTCCACCTGGCGCTGGAACATCGATGCCGCGTCCCGCCGGCTGCTTCAGTCCCCGGCCGGGGATTACGCCGGGGACTGGCAGGCACCGCGCGAAACCCGGCTCCCCTATGGTGCGGAACTGGTCGAGGAATACCTCCGGCCGCTGGCCGCCCATCCCGCCCTGGCGCCAAAGATCAGCTACGGGCACCGCGTCACCGCCGTCACCCGCATCCAGGCCGACGGCCGCGGCATCGACAAGACCAGCACCCACGGTCGGGACGATGCCCTTTTCCTGGTGCGCACCGCCACCGCACGGGGAATCGAAGACATCCTGGCCCGGGCCGTCATCGACGCCTCGGGAACCTGGGGAACCCCGAATCCGGTGGGGCGCTCCGGCATCGAGGCCATCGGCGAGGCCGAGGCCCGGGCGACAGGCTTCGTCACCTCCCCGCTGCCCGACCCGCTGGGAACGGGCCGTGAACACTTTGCCGGCAAGAGGATCCTGGTGCTGGGCGCAGGACACTCCGCTGCCAACACCCTGATCAGCCTGGGGCGCTTGCGCCAGCGGCACCCCGACACCCGCATCCTGTGGGGACTGCGCGGGGTAGCCAACCCGATCCGCCTCTACGGCGGCGGGTCCGCGGACGAGCTGCCTGCCCGCGGGCAACTGGGCGCCTCCCTGCGCCGCTTTGTCGAAAACGGCGACATCACCATCCTCGAGAACGTTTCCGTCGCCTCGCTTGAACGCGCCGAAGCGCTTCAAGTCGGACTCACCGACGGGCGCCGGCTGGAAGTGGACCTGGTGGTTCCGTCCACCGGTTTCCGGCCCGACCTTTCCATGCTCTCCGAGCTTCGCCTGGACCTTGACGGGATCGTGGAAGCCCCGCGCGAGCTCGGCCCGCTCATTGATCCCCAGTTCCACAGCTGCGGCACCGTTTCCGCCCACGGTGAGCGCATCTTGGCCCACCCCGAGAAGAACTTCTACATCGCCGGCATGAAGAGCTACGGCCGCGCCCCGACTTTCCTCATGGCCACCGGCTACGAGCAGGTCCGCTCGATCGCCGCGGCCCTGGCCGGGGACCGGGACGCCGCCGACGATGTTGAACTCCAGTTGCCGGAAACCGGCGTCTGCTCCACCGACCTTGGCGGTTCATGCGACGATCCTACGCCCGAGGCCGAATCCTGCTGCGGCCCGCAACCGGTGTCCATCGGATTCGCCACCGGGACCCTGCACGGCCATGCCGAGCTGGCAGGCCCCGCGGCCACCCAGTAGTGGCCAATGCCGGATCAGTGGATGCCCCTACGGTGTCCTGCATGACGCGATCCCAGGTGCAAATGACGTTGCCAGGGGGGCCATCGCGCTTAACGCAACTCACGGCCGGCCAATTCGGGTGGCGGGCACCGTCCACGTTATGGTCGACTAGGTTTTGTTCAAGTAGTCGTTATCCAGGAGGACACCTTGCCGCACCAGGCGAAGAACCCGATGCCCGCTGTGCCCGTACTTCACACCCTGCCGAAGCGGCGGATCGCGGCCGTGCTTGGCCTGGGCATGGTGCTCACCGGCTGCGGTGCCGACTACCCCCTGGGCGAGGCGCAACGCCAGGCGGCAGAGAACAACACCTCCAACCTCTCCGGTACCGTCACCGGCGGCGGATCCAGTGCCCAGAACTCCGCCATGAACGCCTGGATTGGCGGATTCGCCACGATGCACCCCAAGGTGCAGGTGCAATACGCTTCCGTGGGTTCCGGCGCGGGACGCGCGGGACTGCTGGCCGGCGCCACCAATTTCGCCGGCTCCGACGCCTACCTCAAGGAATCGGAAGTCGCCCGCTCCCAGGAGACCTGCGGACCGGAGGGGGCCATCAACATCCCCACCTACATCTCGCCGATTTCCGTGGCCTTCAACCTGCCTGGGGTCAAGGAACTGAACTTCGATGCGGCAACCATTGCCAAGATCTTCGGTGGCAAGATCACCTCGTGGCAGGACCCCGCCATCAAGGCGCTGAATCCGGGTGTCGCCATCCCCGATGTCCCATTGACCGCTGTCGCCCGCTCGGACGACTCGGGCACCACCGAGAACTTCACCGACTACCTGCATGCCGCCGCGCCCGAAAACTGGGAGCACGACCCTTCGGGCTCCTGGCCCGGTGGGCTGGGGAGCGAGCAGGCCCAGGGAAACTCCGGGGTCGTCACCACGGTGGCCCGCACCGAGGGAGCGGTGACCTACGCCGATGATTCGCTCGTTGACAAAACGCTCGGCAAGGGAAAGCTGCAGGTGGGCGATTCCTTCGTAGCGGTCAGCGGCGAGTCGGCGGCCATCGCCGTCACCGCCTCGCACCGGGTCCCCGGTCGCGGTGCCAACGACATTGCCCTGGAACTTGACCGCAGCACCACCAAGGCAGGCGCCTACCCGTTGGTTCTGGTCTCCTATTTCATCGTGTGCAGCGGCTACACCGATCCGAACACGGTGGAACTGGTGAAGGCCTTCGGTCACTATGTTGTCAGCGACGAGGGACAGAAGGTCGCGGCCGACTCGGCCAAGAGCGCCCCGATGCCCAAGGAACTTGCCGAAGATGCCGCAAAGGCGATCGATTCGATCACGCAGCGTCCCTAGCGTCCCGCATCGGCAGGAAAAACGGGAGCGGTCCACCCCCCGGGGGGATGGACCGCTCCCGTCGCGTATGCGGCGGTGAACGAACTAGGCGCTGGTGGCGTCCTGCACCTCGCCGACCAGTTCCTCGATGATGTCCTCCAGGAAGAGCACCCCGGTGGTCGTGCCCTCGGCGTCAAACACGCGGGCCACGTGGGACCCGGTGCGGCGCATGGCAGCCAGCGCGTCCTCCAGCTCGCTCGCGCCATAGGTCGAGGCCAGGGCCCGGATCCGCTTGGCCGGGACCGCGGCGGCGAAGGCCTCCGGCGTGGTGAGGTCCATGACATCCTTCAGGTGAAGGTAGCCCGTGGGTTCGCCCTCCGGGTTCACCAGGATGTAGCGGGAATAGCCGTGCTCGGCCACGGTGGACTGGATGTCGGCCGGGGAGGAACCCTGCGGCAGGAACACCATTTCGCCGACCGGCACCTCGACGTCGGAAACCTTCTTGGCGGTGAATTCGAAGGCCTTGCCCAGCGTGCCGCTGGCATCGCTGAGCACCCCGTCGCGGGTCGACTGTGCGACGATGCCCGCCACCTCGTCCAGGGTGAAGGCGCTGGTGGCTTCGTCCTTGGGTTCGACGCGGAAGAGCCGCAGCACGGCGTTTGCGATCCCGTTCAGTGTCCAGATCACCGGCTTGAAGATCCGGGCCACCACCACCAACGGCGGCGCCAGCAGCAGGGCCGCGCGCGTGGGCACCGAGAAGGAGATGTTCTTCGGAACCATTTCACCGATGACCACGTGCAGGAAGGTGACCAGCAGCAGCGCCGCGATGAAGGCGATGATGCCGATCGCCTCCGCCGAGAGCGTGGTCAGGCCCAGTGGGATTTCCAGCAGGTGGTGGATTGCCGGCTCGGAAACGTTCAGGATGACCAGCGAACACACGGTGATGCCCAGCTGGCTGGTGGCCAGCATCAGCGTCGCGTGCTCCATGGCCCACAGCGTGGTCTTGGCCGCCTTGGAACCGGCCTCGGCCTTGGGCTCGATCTGCGAGCGCCGGGCGGAGATGACGGCGAATTCGGCGCCCACGAAGAACGCATTGATGACCAGCAGCACGACGAGCCAGATGATTCCGGGTAGGTACTCGCTCATCGGGTCTGCTCCTGGGTCGAATCGTCGGCATTGCGGTCCTGGGATGGCAGGTCGGGGGTGAACTTCAGGCGCTGGACATGCGTGCCCACGACGCGCTCGACCCGCAGCGTTCCGCCGTCCAGGGACACCTCGTCCCCGGGCTCCGGGATCCTGTCCAGCTCATCTGCGACGAACCCTGCCACGGTGTCGTATTCCTCGCCGTCGGGCACCGAGATCCCGGTGCGGTCCAACAACTCGTCGGGGCGCAGCGATGCATCGAAGGTGATTGAGCGTCCGGTCATCAGCACCCCGACGCGGGCGCGGTCGTGCTCGTCCTCGAGCTCGCCGACCAGTTCCTCCACGAGGTCCTCGAGGGTGACGATGCCGGCGGTACCGCCGTGCTCGTCCGAGACAATGGCAACCTGCAGGCCGTGGGTGCGCAGGCGCCCCAGCAGCGAGTCGACGCCCATGGACTCGGGCACCATCAGCGGCGCGACCATCAGCTCGGTGGCGGCCACGGTTCCGCGGGCCTGAAGCGGGATCGCGAATGCCTGCTTGAGGTGGACAACGCCCAGGATCTCGTCGCGGTCCCGCCCGATCACGGGGAAGCGGGAGAACCCGGTGACCGTCGCGGTCTTGACGATGTCCTGCGCGCTGGCATCGGCATCGACAGCCATCATGCGCACGCGCGGGGTCATCACGTCGGCGGCCGTGTGGTCGGAGAAGCGCAGCGTGCGGTGCAGCAGCGTCGCGTGGTCGGGCTCGAGCATGCCCTCCAGTGCGGAGCGGCGGACCAGGGAGCTGAGTTCCTCGGCGCTGCGTGCACCGGAGAGCTCTTCCTTGGGCTCGATGCCGAAGGAGCGGATGATGGCGTTGGCAGTGTTGTTGAACATCAGGATCACCGGTTTGAACACCGCGGTGAAGACTGCCTGGAAGGGCACCACCACCTTGGCGGTGGCCAGCGGCAGGGCGAGGGCGAAATTCTTGGGCACCAGTTCGCCGATCACCATGGAGAACACGGTGGCGATGAAGACGCCCACCACCGCGCCGATTCCAGGGACAAATGACTCCGGAATGCCGGCTCCCAACAGCGGTCCGCGCAGCAGCGAGCTGATCGCCGGCTCGAAGGTGTAGCCGGTCAGCAGGGTGGTGAGGGTGATTCCCAACTGTGCGCTGGAGAGGTGGGTCGAAGTGATCTTCAGGGCATTGATGGTGGTGCCCAGGCGCTTTTCGCCGCGCTCGGCGCGGGCTTCGAGTTCGTGGCGGTCAAGGTTGACCAACGCGAATTCGGAGGCAACGAACAATCCGGTGCCAACGGTGAGGACAAGACCGATGCCGATCATGATCCACTCATACATTGGGGCGCCCCTCTCCGGTGGGTGTCGGATTCAATCCGGCGCAGCGGCGGAGGGGCAAGGGCATGTGGGAAGGGGGGTCATCCATAGTACCTATAGACTCTAGCGGATCCAGTGGCGCCGGGCATCACGTCCGGCGCCGCTGGCCGAACCCCGTTGGCCTGCCCGAGGTGTGAACCTCCGCGCAATTGCGCCGGTGGGGGACCCGTTTCCCGGGCCCGGTCCGTGGAGAAGGTTCCAAGGAAATTCACAGCTACAACAGCGAGGCGAAGCGCTCCGCTGCAGCGGTCGCCCCGGCGACGATGATCTCATCGTCCTCGTGCAGCACGGTCTGGGTGGTGGTGTAGTCCCAGTCGCGGTCCTGCCGCTTCACGGCCACGACCGTGACATGGTGCCTGGCCCTGATTCCGGTGTCTCCCAGCGCCTTGCCCACCGCTTCCTTCGGCGGGCGGGTCTTGACCATTGCGAACCCGTCCTCGAACTCGACGTAGTCGAGCATGGCGCCGCGGACCAGGTGGGCCACACGCCGCCCCATGTCCTGCTCGGGGCGGATCACGTGCTCGACGCCGAGCTGCTCCAGGATCTGGCCGTGGGCGGCGCTGACCGCCTTGGCCCAGATGGTGGGCTTCTTGAAGCGCAGCAGTGCCGAGGTGGTCAGGATGCTTGCCTCCAGATCGCTGCCGATGCCGACCACAGCGCGGTCGAAATCGTGCACCGAGAGCTGGCGCAGCACCTCCTCCTTTGTGGAATCGGCGCGCACCACGTGGGTGAGCCGCCCGTTGAACGACTGGACGATGTCCTCGTCGTTGTCGATGCCCAGCACCTCGGTGCCGGCCGCGGCCAGCTCCAGGGCCAGGGCCCCGCCGAAGCGACCGAGCCCGATGACGACCACCGAGTTGGCCTCGGCGATGCGTTCCATCGACTTTGGGGTGAACAGATGGTGCTTAGCCAATGAGTGGCCTCTCTTTCGGGAATTCGTACATCACGGGTCGGGCGCGCAACGCGAGCGCGGAGGCCAGCGTCACCGGCCCCAGCCGCCCGATGAACATGAGGAACACCAACAGCAGCTGGCCCGCAGGGGGCAGGGAGGCGGTGATTCCGGTGGACAGGCCCACGGTGGCGAACGCGGAGATCGTTTCAAAGAGCAGCCGGTCCAGGCCGAAGTCGGTCATCAGCATCAGCGCCATGGTGGAACCGGTGACCAGCGCCACGGCCAACAGCACGATGGTGATCGCCTGGCGGTGGACCGAACGCGAGAGCCGCTTGCCGAAGATGTTCACCGCGGTGCCGCCCTGGACCTCGGTGAGCAGGATGAAGAACAGCACGGCGAACGTGGTGATCTTGAGTCCGCCCGCGGTGCCGGCCGGCCCGCCGCCAATGAACATCAGGACGTCGACACCCAGCCAGGTCGCCGGATCCATCTGGCCGAAGTCCACGGAGTTGAACCCGGCGGTGCGGGTCATGACCGACTGGAAGAACCCCGCCAGCAGCTTGTCCGCCGTGGACAGCACGCCTAGGGTCTTGGGGTTTGACCATTCCAGGGCGCAGATGAACGCGGTGCCCATGGCCAGCAGTCCAGCCGTTCCAACGACGACCAGCTTGGTGTTCATGGTCCAGTGCAGTGGCCTGCGGTAGTGGCGCCCGAGCTCGAAGAGCACCGGGAAGCCCAGGCCGCCGACGATGATGGCCGCGGCGATCGGGAGGCAGATCCACGGGTCGCCCACGAAACCCATCAGGCTGTCGCTGAAGAGTGCGAACCCGGCATTGTTGAACGCGGAGACGGAGTGGAAAACGCCCAGCCACAGGGAGTGTCCCCAGGTGTTGCCCAGCCCCGCGGAGAAGCGGAGGGTCAGCGCCAGGGCCACGACAAGTTCGGTTGCCACGGTGATGCACAGGACGCCCAGCAGCACCGAGCGCACGTCGCCGAAGCCCGTGCTCTTGGTTTCCGCCGCGGCCTGGATGCGGGACTTGAGCCCCAATCGCCTGGCCATCAGCACACCGAGTAGCGAGGCGAAGGACATGATGCCAAAGCCGCCGAGCTGGATCAGCACGAGGATCGCCACCTGCCCGAAGGGGGTCCAGTAGATGGCCGTGTCAACGACCGCCAGCCCGGTAACGCACACGGCTGAGGTGGCGGTGAACAGGGCCTCGAGGAATCCGGCGCCGCCGGGGCCGACCTTGGCCATCGGGAGCATCAGGACGGCAGTTCCCAGGGCAATGGCCGTTCCGAAGCCAAGGGCGATGCCCTGGGCCGGATGCCGGGGGAGCAGTGCCCGGGCAAGGGCCCGGGACTTGCTAACGGTGAGGGGCATGAAACCCAGAATATGCGCTGCGGGCGCGAATCCTCGGATCCGAGCGCAGGGGCGCCCGAATCCTCGAGGTGCGGCCACGCCGCTGCGGGGGAATCCCGTGGCCGATACGCCCGCGCACGGAGAAACGCCATTGCCATTCACTGCGGGGTATTAGGGTCATAGACTCGAGCCCATGAGCATAGACGTCGAGAGCCTGTACCGTGACCTGCACGCCAACCCCGAACTTTCTTTCCAGGAACACCGCACGGCCGGGATTGTTTCCGGGCACCTGCGTGAACTTGGCCTGGAAGTCCAGGAAGGCATTGGAGGCACCGGGGTGGTCGGGGTCCTGGCAAACGGGCCCGGGCCGACGGTCATGCTGCGCGCGGACATGGACGGCTTGCCGGTTCTGGAGGCGACCGGCCTGGAATATGCCAGCACCGCCACGGGCATCGGCCCCGACGGACGCCTGGTACCCGTCATGCATGCCTGCGGCCACGACGTGCACGTCACCTGCTTGCTGGGAGCCGTGGAAAGACTTGCGGGCGAGCGCGGCTCGTGGTCCGGGACGCTGCTGGCGCTCTTCCAACCGGCCGAGGAAGCCGGCGGCGGGGCCCAAGCGATGGTTGACGCCGGGCTCTTCGACAAGCTGCCCGCACCGGACGTGGTGCTCGGACAACACGTGGCGCCGTTCCCCGCCGGATGGATCGGACTGCGCCCCGGCGTTGCCATGGCCTCGGCCGATTCGCTGAACATCACCCTGCATGGGTCTGGCGGGCACGGTTCGCGGCCCGAAACCACCGTGGACCCGGTGCTTTTGGCGGCCGCCACCACCATGCGCCTGCAGGGCATCGTCTCGCGGGAACTTGCCGCCAGCGATCAGGCGGTGCTGACCGTCGGGCAGATCCATGCCGGCACCAAGAACAACATCATTGCCGCGCAGGCCACCCTGGGCCTGAGCGTGCGGACCTTTGACGAGAGTGTGCGCGCCAAGATGCTTAATTCCATCGAACGGGTCGTGCGCGGGGAGGCCATGGCCTCGGGGTCGCCCAGGGAACCGGTGATCACGCCGGAGGAACATTTCCCACTGACCGTCAATGACCTCGATGCGTCGACGCGGGTAACCGCGGCGCTCGTCGAGCGATTCGGTGCGGGGAAGGTCATTGACCCGGGTCCGGTGGCAGGCAGCGAGGATGTCGGTGTTCTCGCCACGGCAGCGGGGGTGCCGCTGGTGTACTGGCTGCTGGGCGGGGAGGACCCGGGCCTGATCAAGAACTTCGAGAGCACCGGCAGGATGCCCGAGGGCATTCCGTCGAACCATTCACCGCATTTTGCCCCGCGGATCCAGCCGACCCTGAACGTGGGCATCGAGGCCCTGGTGACGGCCGCACGGGTATGGCTTGGCTAGTGGGCACCTGCCCCGGCCCGGGGGGAACCCATGGTGCCGTGAGCGGAATCCGGCAGGTCCGGACAAGTTCGCAGCAATACAGCGTATGGTGTGGCGGTAGGGGTACTTTCCCCTAACTTTTGGGAATGCCGAGCATTCCCGGCTAGGACGGCACAGAATGTCGAAGTCACCGCGTAAGGCTGAGGCCAAGAAACCTTCAAAGTCCATCAAGGAGAAGCGCGCCGAAAAGCGCACGAAGTCGGCGGGCGAAATGATCCTTGACCCCGTACGCAAGGTATCGAAATAACCGCCATGCGGCGTGGCTGATCCCTATGGCCACCTCGAGAACACAAGAAAATGCCTGTTCGTCGGAAGAGCAATCTTCGACGAACAGGCATTTTCGTGCACGGGAACGAACCGGGCGCTGCTAGCGGATGCCGGCGCCGCGGTAGACCCGCACCCAGGTGTCGGCAGTGACGCCCAGCGCCCGGCGCTGGCCTGCCACGTCCACGGTCAGCGTCACCCGCCATTCCGGGCTCGGCTGGAAGGCCTTGAGCAGGGGGCCGTGCAGGGTTTGGTTGCCGTCGCTGACCTCGATGACGCGCCGCAGGTGTTCCGGTCCGAGATCCTCGGCCCGGACCATGGTCTCGCGACGGGGGCCTGCCGGACCGCGCGGGGCCTTCACGATCCTGCGTGCCTCCCGCATGGCCTCCGAACGCCGGGCGATTCGCTCGGTCCGTTGGGCGGTGGTGCCGCTGAGTGAGAGGGGTGCCGGGGAGAAACTGGGAATGGCAGTGATTCGGGTGACCGCCTGGGGTGATTTCCTGGCTACCTTGGACCAAAATTCCTCCGGCCCCTTGCCCATCAGGATGACAGCACGGAGATTCGGAACCAGGCGCAACAGCTTACCCATAGGCTCGACCCCGGCGTTCTGCTCGGCACCGGTGAGCCGCCCGGAAGCACCCTCGGCCCGGTACCAGGGGAAGGCGTGCCAGAGGACGACTTCCTTGGCATCGATTCCGGACTCGTCCAGCAAGGTAGCCAGTGCCTCGGCGGCGGCATTGTCATCCTCGGTAGAGAGGATGTCCTCGCCGTCCTCGGTGCGGTTGGCGACTTCGGGAGCCGGCATCAGGCACAGGACGGTGGCATCGGTGCCGCCGTGCAGGGGCGCAACGAAGGGGATGGTTCCGGCACCCTCCGGGGCAGTGGCGCGCAGGTCCTGAACCAGGGAATTGAGGGGTGCAACGTGTTCAGCCCACAACTCCGATTCCTGCGAGTTCCTGAATTCGGGGTCAATCATCTTGCGGGGCATGAAGGGTTCTCTCATGAATCTTTCGAGGGGGTCGAACCACAAGCATGGCACGGCCTGAAGCCGAACCCGTAGCCCGGAGGGGCCGACGTATCACGCGTCACTGGGTCGCTCCCGGCCAACCGCCGGGTACACGGAGAGTCGGGATGCTGGCATGCGGCACCGCCAGAGGGCGTCAAGAATCCTGCTTGCCCTCACGCAATCGGCTGGCGATTCCAGCCCAGACGCGTTTCTGCTCTTCCCGGTCGACGGTCCGCTTGGCACCCAACGGGTGAAGCGAACGCACGATGTGCAGGTCCGGATAGCCCGACGTGATTTCCGGGAGAACCGCGTCCGCGGCGTCCTGCGCCTTTCGTCCCAGGAGCAGCAGCATCTTCAGGTCCGTCATCAAGTCCATGACCTCCAAGAGCGCCCTTCCCCCTTCGAGCGACTGCTCCGGCGTCAGGTCCCGCTTGGGATCAAGGCGTGGCCAGGGATAGCCGTTCCAGTGGCAGAGATCTGCCGGATCGATGTCGAACTCCGTCATCAGGTGACGTTGGCGGTCCGCTGCGCGGTCCGGGTTCCTGATGCACATGAACCTGGTTTCGTCCCGTGGTTCGCCCGCGTCATTGAGCACCATCAGGGCACGGGCGTGAATCCCGCCGTGCCACGGGGCTGCCAACGGCAGTCGCACTCCGTCCTTGTCATCACCAAGTCGACCGATCAGTTCGTTGAGGGGAGCCACGTGTTCAGCCCGCAGGCTCTCACTTTGCTGGCTCCAGAAGGGGTCACCGTGCTGGGCGCGCTTCCATTTGTCGGCCGGTGCCATCGAGATCCCTGTTCCTCCTTGATCCCGGGACTTCGAACAGGCCCCGAGTGGACACCGAATATACCAAGGACAAGTGATCGTTCGGGCTCTGGACGGCGAAACTCTGTCGGCTCCCACGGAGGGGACTCGCCGATCCTGGATCTGGATGCGCGGTTTCGTGGTTGCCCTCGTGGACGGATGGCTGACCGGGGGGCGTTGCGATCGGCAACCGGAACCGATGCAAACGTCTATGGTTGCTGTGTCATCGGACACGGCCCTAGGGAAATGACGTGACATGTCCCGTCAGTCCAAAACTTTCTGGCATAATGGACAGGTACTCGATTTGATGTGGCCCCTCTCTCCGCGTTGAATCCTGTCCTTTTGAAGATCTGCGGTATGGCCCGCCCCACGGGTGCAGAAACAGGGATTCGCACATGTTGAGAAAACAGGAGTGACCACTACCGTGGCCGTTAAAATTCGTCTGAAGCGTTTCGGCAAGATTCGCGCCCCTTACTACCGTATCGTCGTCATGGATGCGCGCTCCAAGCGCGATGGCCGTGCGATTGAAGAAATCGGCAAGTACCACCCGACCGAAGAGCCTTCGTTCATCGAGGTCAAGTCCGACCGCGCCCAGTACTGGCTCTCCGTCGGCGCCCAGCCGACCGAGCAGGTTGCCGCGATCTTGAAGATCACCGGTGACTGGCAGAAGTTCAAGGGCATCGAAGGCCAGGAAGGCACCTTGCGCGTCAAGGAAGCCAAGCCGGCATTCGTTGTTCCGGAGAAGGGTTCGGTCATCCTGCCCGAGGCCATCACCAAGAAGGCCGAGAAGCCGGCTGCCGAGGCCGAGGTCGAGGCAGAAGCAACCGAGGCCGAGTAGCCAGTGCTCGTTGATGCGCTGGATCACCTGGTACGTGGCATCGTAGACACCCCGGAAGACGTACAGGTTGCGTTGAAGGGGAATCGTCGCGGTGACATTCTCGAGGTGCGTGTGCACCCCGAGGATCTCGGTCGGGTCATTGGCCGTCAGGGTCGCACCGCCAAGGCGCTGCGCACCGTGGTAGCCGCTCTGGCGGAGGAACCGATTCGTGTTGACGTAGTCGACACGGACCGTCGCCGGTAGCCAGCCTCACCACACAGCCTTGTCTGGCTTTGGTCCCACGATCCATGACGGATCGTGGGACCAAAGTGGTTTAAGCCCCGACGAGCGACGCAGCCGTCAGCGGCGAGGAGCCTGCAACAACCAAGTCGCACGTAAGATTGAACCTAGAAAAGTGTGTTCATGGGATGTAGGTCCCCTGAGCGCACGCCCCTGCCGGCCAAGGCCGGCAACCCACCGATTTGTATTCAAGGAGAAAACGCATGCGCCTCCAGGTCGCCCGCATTGGCAAGCCGCACGGTATCCGCGGAGAGGTGACGGTGCAGGTCCTCACCGACGCACCCGAAGATCGTTTTGCCCCGGGTGCCGTCTTCGAGGTCGAGCACCCCACCGTCAAGAAGCTCACCGTCGAGGGTGCCCGCTGGAACAAGGAAATCCTGTTGCTGGCCTTCGAAGAGCTGCTGGACCGCAACACCGCGGAAACGATGCGCGGGGCCAAGCTTTTCATCGACACCGACGAGGTCGAGGACGATTCCGAGGGCTGGTACGAGCACGAGCTCGTGGACCTCGAAGCCCGCGTGGGGGAGAAGGTCGTCGGCAAGGTCATCGCGCTGCGCACCGGCAACGTCCAGGATTTGCTGGTTGTTGAATCCACCGAAGGCGACGAGATCTACGTCCCGTTCGTGGAGAGCATCGTGCCCGAGGTCAACATCGCCGGCGGCTACATCCTGATGACCCCGCCTGCAGGCCTGTTCGACATCAACCGTGAAGACGTCGCGGACACCAACGCACCGGCAGAGGAAGCCTAGGCCCGATGCGCATTGACGTTGTCTCGATTTTCCCGGAGTACCTCGCGGCCCTGGACCTGTCGCTGATCGGCAAGGCCAGGCGGGAAAAGGTGCTGGATTTGAACGTGCACGACCTGCGCGACCATACCCACGATCGCCACCGCACCGTGGATGACACCCCCTACGGCGGCGGTGCAGGCATGGTCATGAAGCCGGAACCCTGGGGCGCGGTGCTGGATCGGATTGCCACCGAGTCCCCGCTTTCCGCAACGTCCGGGAACAAGCCCATCTTGATCGTCCCCTCGCCCGCCGGCGCGGTCTTCAACCAGGCCATGGCCTACGAGCTGGCCGAAGCCGAGCACCTGGCCTTTGCCTGCGGCCGATACGAGGGCATCGACGAGCGGGTCCTGGAGCACGCCGCCGAGGCATTTGACGTCCGCCCGGTTTCGATCGGGGACTACGTGCTCAACGGGGGAGAGGTAGCGGTGCTGGCCATGGTCGAGGCCATTGGCCGGCTGATTCCCGGCGTCATTGGAAACCCGGAGTCGCTGGTCGAGGAGTCGCACTCCGACGGATTGCTGGAGTACCCCGTGTACACCAAGCCCGGAACCTGGGAGGGCCGGGAGGTCCCCGAGGTGTTGCTCTCCGGCAACCACGGCAAGATCGCCCGCTTCCGCCGCAACAAGCAACTTGAGCGCACCGCGTCCCGCCGCCCCGACTTGATCGTGCAGCTGGATCCCTCCACGCTGAACCGGCACGACCGCGACACCCTATGGCACAGCGGCTTTGCCATATCCGAGGGCAAGATCATTCCGAAGGACGAGCTCGCCTAAGGCCCACGCGATTGTAGGCCGCCTAGCGCGGTGGTTCGGCACTTTCCAGGAGGCCGACCACCGCGCTTTGCTGTCCCCGGCGGGCATGCTCGAGCGCCGTGGTCCCATCGGAATCCGCAATGGAGACATCCCCGCCGGCGTCGATGACCAGCCGCACGACTTCCTGGTGTTCCGGACCACCTGTGCCCAAAATGACGGTCTCCAGAAGGCAGGTCCACCCAAGATCATTCACGTGGTCGACGGCGACCTTGGCGTCCAGGAGCAGTCTTACGGTTTCGACGTGGGCGTGTTCGCAGGCGGGAATGAGTGCGGTGCCGCCGTAACGATTGGTGCTTCCCACATCCGCGCCGTTTTCCAGTGTGAGTTCCAGGATGTCGTTGAGCCCCTCCGCCCCGGCATACAGGAATGCCGAATCCGAGATCTGATCCTTTGCATTCACGTCGGCCCCCCGACGGATCAGTTCCCGGGCCGCGTCCACTGCGTTGGCGCGGGTTGCGGATACCAGCACCGGCCGGCCATCGGTGCCGCGGTAGTTGGCCGAAACCCCGGCATCGAGCAGTCTTCGTACCTGCTCGGCGTCATTGGCCACCGCCGCCGCGACCAGGGATTCCCCCGGCGACGTCACGTCGACGGTCCCGCTATCCGACGTGCTTGCCCGTGGCGTCGAGGTTTCCCGGACGCCCGTCGTGGGGATGCTGCAGGCACCCAAACCAAGGAGGGCGGCAACCAGCGCCCCTGTGATCAAGGTGGAGGTTGAATGTCGGTTGGACATGGACCCATCCTAGTCCGGGGCGACGCCGAGGTGAGTGGCCACGATCGTTGCGGCGTTCAACCCGCCACAATGAACGCGTCTTCCCCGCGTTGAACGCATGGAAACCCGGGGAAGACGCGTCCGTTGGGGCAGGTGCCCGTTGGGGCTACATGCGGGAAGGGATGCTACGCCTTGCTCGGTACCTCGAGCTCGGGCAGGTAGACCTTGCCTCCGGCGGCCAGGAATTCCTGGCTCTTTTCGCGCATCCCGCTGACCATTTCTGCGATGGCGGCCTGCGAATCGGCCGAGCCGAATTCGTCCCGGATGTCCTGGCTGATGCGCATCGAGCAGAACTTCGGCCCGCACATGGAACAGAAGTGCGCGGTCTTTGCCGGTTCTGCAGGCAGCGTCTCGTCGTGGAACGACTCGGCCGTGACCGGGTCCAGCGACAGGGCGAACTGGTCGCGCCAGCGGAACTCGAAGCGCGCCTTGCTCAGCGCGTCGTCGCGTACGGATGCACCCGGGTGCCCCTTGGCCAGGTCCGCGGCGTGGGCTGCGATCTTGTAGGTGATCACGCCGGTCTTCACGTCGTCCTTGTTGGGCAGCCCCAGGTGTTCCTTGGGCGTGACGTAGCAGAGCATCGCGGTGCCGTAGCGGGCTATCTCCGTGGCGCCGATGGCGCTGGTGATGTGGTCATAGCCGGGCGCAATGTCGGTGACCAGCGGGCCAAGCGTGTAGAACGGAGCGCCGTCGCACAACTCCTGCTGGCGCTCCACGTTCTCCCGTACGAGGTGGAAGGGGATGTGCCCGGGGCCCTCGACCATGACCTGCACGTCGTACTTCCAAGCGCGCTTGGTCAGCTCGGCCAGGGTGTCCAGCTCGGCGAACTGCGCTGCGTCGTTGGCGTCGGCGATGGACCCCGGGCGCAGACCGTCACCCAGGGAGAACGCCACGTCGTACTTCGCGAAGATCTCGCACAGCTCGTCGAAGTGGGTGTAGAGGAAATTCTCCTGGTGGTGCGCCAGGCACCAGCCGGCCATGATGGCCCCGCCGCGCGAGACGATGCCGGTCACGCGGTTGGCCGACAGCGGCACGTAGCGCAACAGCACGCCGGCGTGGACGGTCATGTAGTCGACGCCCTGTTCGCACTGCTCGATCACGGTGTCGCGGTAGATTTCCCAGGTCAGTGCGTTGGCTTCGCCGTTGACCTTTTCCAGTGCCTGGTAGATCGGCACGGTGCCGATGGGAACCGGGGCGTTGCGGATCAGCCATTCGCGGGTGGTGTGGATGTCATCGCCGGTGGACAGGTCCATCACGGTGTCGGCGCCCCACAAGGTGGCCCACTGGAGCTTGTCCACCTCCTCGGCAATTGAGCTGGTGACCGCAGAGTTGCCGATGTTGGCATTGATCTTCACCAGGAACGCCTTGCCGATGATCATTGGCTCGGACTCGGGGTGGTTGATGTTTGACGGGATGATGGCCCTGCCCGCAGCGACCTCGCTGCGCACCAGTTCCACGTCGCAGTTCTCGCGCAGCGCCACAAAGCGCATTTCGGGGGTGATGATTCCCCGGCGGGCGTAGTGCATTTGGGTCACGCGTTTTCCGGGTTCCGCGCGCCGCGGCTGGTGCCGTGCTCCCTTCCATTCGGCCGATGCCGCTCCGCGGCGCAATGCGGACTTGCCGTCGTCCAGCAGGTTCCGCTCCCGACCGCCATAGGCCTCGGTGTCCGAACGATCCGCGATCCACTCGCCGCGGAAGGGCGGCAAGCCCACGACCGGGTCACTGCCGGGGCCGGCGGTGCGATACACCTGCAGCGGGGCGTTGGCCTTGCCGCCGGGGGATGGCTCCAAGGCGATTTCGGTGACCGGGACCCGGATCCCCGATTCGGCGTCCTCGAGATAAGCCAGGGAATGGGACTTCAGGGACTGGGTCTCTGCTGCTTCCGAGGCGTTTTGGACAGGGCTGTGCATTGAAATGGTGTTGTTCAAGGAGTACTCACTTCCTTCGCCGGCATTACCCGGACAGGTTCAACGGTCTCTTGCTGCTTCAGCTCGATCTCAGCCCCTGCAAGGGCTCCCGTGTGGTCGTAAGTGAAACTATCACAACATTCATCTGGCATCGAGTGTGACCTTGCGCACTGGCGTGGTGGCCCTGCTCACGTCCCCGTACCGGCCTGCTGTGCGGTCAGCGACAATATTCGCTGTGGAATCTGCACGAGCGGCCCGATTCGATGGGCACGATTCGGCAATTTTGCCGGCGTTCAAGGCGAAGGCCCGAAGCCAATCGAACTTTGACGGACCTGGCCGCAGGGAAGGAACTTCGCAGCTTGCCCCGGAGTGTGGCAAAATGGATTCTTGGGTCTACTGGGTTCTGCTCCTGCCGCAGGGGGAACGAATCAACAGTCCGACCTACCGCTGATCCGCAAACGGATCACGGTACCAAGCTCCGGACCGCCACATCTTTCCCTCGACGCCTTCGCGCGTCATGAGGAACAATAACGGTCCGTGTCTAAGGTAGATGACCTGCGGCGTCTGCCTAGGAGATGCATTCATGCGTATTCTCGACTCTGTCGACGCAGCCTCGCTGCGCAGCGATGTCCCGGACTTCCGCGCCGGTGACACCGTCAAGGTTCACGTCAACATCATCGAAGGCAAGAACTCCCGTGTTCAGGTATTCCAGGGCTTCGTCCTTGGTCGCCAGGGCGACGGCGTTCGCGAAACCTTCACCGTTCGCAAGGTCTCCTTCGGCGTCGGCGTAGAGCGTACCTTCCCGGTACACTCCCCGGTTCTGGAAAAGGTCGAACTGGTAACCCGTGGCGACGTTCGCCGCGCGAAGCTGTTCTACATGCGCGATCGCCACGGCAAGGCTGCGAAGATCCGCGAAAAGCGCGACTTCCGGACTGCCAAGTAGCCAGAAAAGCGAGAACCTCTATCCAAGCCGTCCTTCGGACGGCGGGGATGGGGATCCATCGTGGATCAAACTACTGAATCGGAACGTTTTTCCGCTTCGACAAAGCGCCGGTCCCCTTCGAGGGGCTGGCGCTTTGCCGTAGGCGCGCTTGCTGCGGCGGCGGTGATCACCCTTGGAGTTCGCGCCACGGTCGTTGACTTCTTCTACATCGGATCCACTTCCATGGAATCCACGTTGAACCCGGGTGAGGGCTTGCTGGTGAACCGGCTTTCCTACAAGGACGTCGAGATCCAACGCGGGGATGTGGTCATCTTCGACGGCCGCGGCTCGTTCCTGCCCTACCAGCGCCCCACTGCCCTGGATACACTGGCCTGGGCACTGCGCCTGGCCGGAAGTGATTCGGTGTATGTAAAGCGCGTCATCGGAGTCGGGGGCGACACCGTCAGCTGCTGCGGCCCGGACGGGCACCTGAGCATCAACGGTGTCCCGGTGGAGGAGCCCTACGTCTTTGGCGGGGACAAACCGAGTGACGTGGAATTCGATGTGCACGTACCCGAGGGTCGTCTATGGGTCATGGGGGACCACCGCTCGGTATCCGAGGATTCGCGTGCGCTGATGGGCGCGCCAGGTGGCGGCATGATCGACACGGATCGTGTCATTGGCAAGGTAGCCGAAGTGGTGTGGCCATTGGAAGACAAGCGACCCATCGATGGCTCATCCGTATTGCGTGGGCTACCCCTCGCCGAATAACCGAACACCGCTCCCCGCAACATGTAGTGACGGCCGGCAGCCGTCGACCGGCCGTCGGCATCCTGGCAAACCCTCGTTCCGCCCCACCCTACCCGGCTGACCAAAATCCGGGGCTTCTCGATGCGCGGCACCCAATCACGGAGACGATCCGTCGACTTAGTGGGCAGACTCCCCGTGCGATCCCGGACGTACGGGGAGTCTGCGTGCCGGAGGAAACCACAGGCAAAGAACACCCGGAAGCGACCGTTGCCGTCGCATCGATGAGCTAGACGGATATCGGCAAACATACCTGCCGAACAGGAACCAGAGGGCACTTCGCGACTCCATGTCCGAGTGGTCTCCGAATGTAGCCAACCATCCACTGCGCGAGGCCTTGCCGTGCTGGGCAAGGGAATGAATGCTTCGTTGGGTGATCGTCGGCTACTTGACTACCTGCATGTCACTGCATCTTTCCCCTGCCCAGGGCACCCGCATTGTCGGGCAAGGAGCGTTGGAATGATCATGGCCGATCGGCCAACGATCTGACTGGTGCGCGGTAGTCGGTGCCGCCTCGAGCTGGCTGGAAACTTCGATTCCCGCCGCCTGGTGAGCGTCAATGCTTCAAGATTTCGGGAACATGGAACGGAACCCTCCAGCAGGTAATTCGCGTGTACGCGCTCGATCCCCTCAGTCTGTGCCCGGTGTCGAACTTCAAGTATTCCCATAAGGTTTCCATAATCTTCACATAGCGTGCGCCGATTTGAACGGGACACCTTGCCGGCCGTCAGCACAGAAAAATGCATGGACGCTGGGAAATATCTAAAAGTTACGCGGGGAATCCCCCGAATATTGTCCCGGGCGTGTCGCGCCCAGTGACGCCCGTCTCCGTCCCGCCTTGACGCGGAATCATGCGGAAGTGCATCCAGTTGGTTGACGCATCAATTATTCGAAACGCTGGAGTTTTGGGGCGGCGCTGTTTGTTGGGGGATATATACAGAGGTTAGGGTTTCATTTTGGTAACACTCATTGCTCGCGGTGTGCCCAAACGGATGTCCCATGACAGCCACGGTGCACACAAAAGCGAGGTACCACACCTTGAATTGGGAGACCTCACATATGCACGAATCCTCACGTGCGCTATTGAAGCGCGGCAGCATTGCTGCCGCGACCACGGCGCTGGTGCTAGGTAGCAGCTTCGCTACCGTACCGGCGATCGCCACGACTTCCGTCGCCCCGGAGCCTGCGTCAACGGAGACTTCGGCCGTCACGAGCGCTGAAGCATCACAGGACCAGAGCCCGGCGGCGCTGCCAAGCGGCCTGGAAGAGGCCGTCGAACGCGACCTCGGCATCACCATTGAAGAGTTCTACAAGAACGGCGAGCTGAGCTCGGTTGTCGAGTCGCTCTCGAAGGAATTGGGACAGTCGGAACTTGCCGCCGACTTTGCCATCGAAGAGAACAAAATCAATGTCACGGTAGCTGCGTCATCTCTTAGGGCCGTCACCACGAAACTTGACGAGCTGACCAAGGGCACGGACGTTGAATTGCGCATAGTGACAGCGCCCGAAGCCGAAGCCACGGTCGCGCCTAAAAAGGTCGAGACCAAGAAGGCACCGGAGACGAAGGACCCCAAGGCTGCTCCGTCCAAGCTCCCGGTCATTGAGAGCCCGAAGACTGAGGCCACGGCCAAGCCGGAGGTCGTGGCCAAGGCGATGCCCAAGAGCGCCGAGTCACTTCTCGCGGCATACGTCCAAAGCGTTGACCCGAAGGCTGTTTCCCAGCTTCAAGCGGTCATGAAGACCGGGTCAAACAGCTTTGTCATCCGTACCGGCGGAACCGCCGAGGTGGAAGGCAAGAACCCATCCGAGACCCCCAAGGCCACGGCCCTGCGGTTCAGCGAGAAGATGACGCCGGAGGAATTCGCCCAGCAATACACCAAGGTCACCATCGAGAAGGCAGAAGGGCCGGCAAAGTCTGCGGCAGCCGGCGATGTGCTCGGCGGCATGGGCTACGGTGCCCGAACAACCGGCACGGCTATCGCGCTGTGCTCGATTGGCTTCAGCGGCTTCAACGCCGACGGTGGCGACGCAGCAATTTCGGCAGGGCACTGTGAGCACGACGGTGACATCACCAAGGTCAACATCATGGAGCACACCGCTCCGAACGAGTTCGAGGGGATCGGCGCGCCCTTGGGTACCTTCGGATTCTCACAGTTCGGCGGACCGGGCAATTCGCCGGTGACAGGCATCGACACTGCAACGAAGGTCGAGGACCTGGGCAATGTCGGGACCGACATCTCCGTCATCGATGCGATCAACCCGGACTTGGACCTCAAGTCCATGGTCACCGACTGGAAGGGTGCCGACGAGCGCGACTCCGGCACCAAGGTGACAGGAGTCGCCAGTGCCGTCATCGGCGCCGGAATCTGCAAGTCCGGACGCACCACCGGCTGGACCTGTGGCACCGTGGACGAGGTCGGCATCTTCCTGGTCGGCGGATACAACGGTGAGGGCGACGTACGCGGCGTTCGCGGCTTCGGCATGGCCAACGCGGGCCTGGCGAAAGCCAACGAGGGCGACTCCGGCGGATCGGCCATTTCCGGCGGCACAGCTGTCGGCGTCACGAGCGCGGTCTCCTCGAACGACGAAGGTCGTGCGTACTTCACCGACATCAAGGACGGGCTGAAGCACGCCAAGGGCTACTCCATCGCCCTGTTCCTCAACGCCCCGGCGGTGGCCTCGCCCTCCAACGGTGCCGACGTCACGGCAGGCTCAACGATCTCCGGCACCGTGGCGGGCGCTCCCTCCGGATCGCACGTTCGGGTTGTCTCCGGCGGCAAGTTGGTCAAGAAGGCCACAGTCACCGCGGGCAAGTTCAGCTTCAAGGTTCCCGAGGAGTTCGGCAAGTACGACTTCACCCTGCAGACTGTCAACGGATTCAACAAGTCCGTCACCACGGCAGGATCGGTGAACGTCGTGATTGGTGCGCCGGTCATCACCACCCCGAAGAACGACGCCACGCTCTACGCACCGGTGTCCACCATCTCGGGTACCGGCGTTGTCGGGGCCACGGTGACACTCGCCGGGGATGCCACGGGCGCCGCAATGGTCGCCGCAGACGGCACATGGAGCGTCAAGCTTCCCACCGCGCTGTCTTACGGCGAGTACGCCATTTCGGCCACCCAGGCCAAGGGCGGCGAAACCTCGAAGACCACCACCAGTTCCTTCAAGGTCCAGCTCGCCGCACCGGCCATCACCGGCCCGGCAAACGGTAAGACCTTCACCGAGGCACAGTCCGTGATTTCGGGAACCGGCGTTGCCGGCGCAACCGTGAAGTTGACCGGTGCCGTCACGCGCGAAGTTGTCGTGGGCAAGGACGGTGCCTGGAGCGTCGAGCTTCAAGAAGGCCTGTCCTACGGATCCCACAGCATCACCGCTGTGCAGAACGTCGGCGAGACCACGTCTTCTTCGGTGAAGAGCGACTTCAAGGTCGTTCCGGTGGCACCGTCGATCGATTCGCCAGCCGATGGCCAGGAGTTCGCCTTCGACAAGGCCCCGAAGACCATCAGCGGTTTCGGCATTAACGGGGCCACGATCAAGGTGAGCCTTGACGGCACCGAACTGTCCTCCGCTGTTGCGGCCAACGGCAACGTCGCAGAAACCGCTGACGCGGCAAGCGGCGAAGCCGAGGTTGCAGCAGTCGTGGTCAATGGCGCCTGGACCGTCATGGTCCCGGAGGACCTGGAAGCCGGCGACCACAAGGTCACGGCGGTACAGGTCATTGACGGGGTTGCCTCGGCGGCCATATCAAACACCTTCACCGTAGCCGCGGCACCGAAGCCGGAACCGACCGAAGAACCGACCGAAGAGCCAACCGCTTCGCCGGAACCCACGCAGGACTCCGAGCCTTCCAAGGCTCCGGTCGTTCCGCAGGGCGAGATCAACGGCGATGACAGCGGCAACGGCGGCCTGGCCAACACCGGCGCGAACGCCGTCCTGCCAATTATTGCCGCAGGCGGTGCACTGATGGTTGCAGGCGGGTTGTTCATGCTCTTGCGCCGCAAGAACAACTCCGGGCTCCACAGTGCCTAACCACGTGGTCCTCGGCTAGCCGGGACTCGTGAGCGAGGGGGGCCTTCCGCGGAATTGCTTGTCATTCCGCGGAAGGCCCCTGCTTTTCCCACGCCTCATCCAGCCAACGCCCCGGAACCTCCCTTAGACTCGTCCAACATCAGAAGGTGGTCACTCATTTGAACAACCCCATGGCACGAACCGCACTGGGCGGAGTCGCGTTGGCGGCGATGCTCCTGCTTTCCGCCTGCGGCAACGAGACCGGAAGCCCGGCCTCCTCCAGCCCGACACCCCCGGCGACACTCAGCGCCGCACCGAACGAGAGCCAGGATCCGGATTTGCTCCAACTCAACGAATCACTCAAGGAAACCCTGGGGGACAACTACTCCGAGGGCTGGATCGAGGGGAACAAACTGCACGTCGCAGTCATCGACCAGGCCTCCGCGGCCACCGTCACGGAGGCCGGTGCGGTGGCACACCTGGCGAAGCATTCGGCCGCCGAACTCGAGGCCGCCATTGGCAAGGTCATGTCCTGGCAGCGCGAACAGGGCGGGGACATCGCCACTGCCATCCACCGCTACCTCCCGTCCGGACGGGACGGCTCCATCACACTCGCCGTCGACCCCGCCCAGCTTGCGGGCATCGAGAAGGGGCTCAAAGATGACAAGGTCACCGGAGACATCGAGCTGAAGTTTGTGGAATCCGACGGACCGGCAACCCCCGCCAGCTCCGGCTGACAACTCGCCCCCCGGAGTTCGTGGTGCGCCTTTCGACCGTCGCAGGCGCGCCACGAACTAACAAGACGCGGAACGCGACGTAGGGTTGTAGCTGAGGGACCGTATTTGGGCTTCGGCAGTATTCCGGGGCAGACGGATCGGAGCATCCCGCATTGATAGCGAAGACAGAAAATTGAAAGGGCCTGCACCCACGTGAGCCACGCCAGCGACGCAGCCGCAACACCCGATCGACCGCGGAAAAAACGAAACCCCGTGTGGGCCGCCATCCGCGAAGTCCTGATCATCGTCGTGGTGGCCCTGGTGATATCACTGGTCGTCAAGACATTCTTCTTCCGCGCCTTCTACATCCCCTCGGGCTCCATGGAACAAACGCTGCAGGTCAACGACCGCATCTTCGCCAACCTCATGGCACCGGGCCCGTTCGAGCTCTCGCGCGGTGACGTTGTGGTGTTCCGCGACGAAGAGGGCTGGCTTCCCCCGATCCCTTCGCCCGAGACCAACGCCGTCAGCGACTTCTTCACCTTCGTCGGACTGCTCCCGGACCCGTCCAGCCAACACCTGATCAAGCGGATCATCGGCATGCCCGGAGACACCGTCGAGTGTTGCTCCGCCGACGGCAGACTAAGCGTCAACGGCGTGGAAATCACCGAGCCCTACGTCTACCCGGGTGACAACCCCTCGGACTCCGAGTTCACCAAGACCGTCCCGGAGGGCAAGATCTGGGTCATGGGCGACCATCGGGGTGCCTCCGCCGACTCCCGCTTCCACGAGGACTTGCAGGAGGGCTTCGTCGACCTTTCGGCCGTCGAGGGAAGGGCAGCGGTCATCTCCTGGCCGCTGGACCGCCTCGGCGGCATCTCCGGCGAGGACGAGGTCTTCGCCGGCGTCCCTGTGCCGGCGAACCAATGACATCGACTGCACCCACCCTGAAGCATGAACTGGCACTGGCCGCCGCGGGGGGCCACCGGTTCATCGGGGCTGCCGACGAGGTCGGCCGCGGTTCCCTGGCCGGACCCGTCTCCGTTGGTTATGTCGTGATCGACCCGGACACCTCGCCGCAACTGCCGGGGGTGCGCGACTCCAAACTCCTCTCGGCGGCGCTGCGCCACGAATTGGTCCCGGCGATCAAGGACTGGGCAGCCTCCTGGGGCGTGGGCCACGCCAGCGCAGCGGAGATCGACGCGCTGGGGCTGGTTCCTGCCCTGCGCCTGGCCGGGCTGCGCGCAGCCACCCTTGCGCACGGCGTCCAGGAAGCCGACGCGGTGCTGCTTGACGGAAACCTGGACTGGCTCTCGGCCACCGCACAGCCCACGCTGCTGGATTCCCTGGTTCCCGGTTTCGGAGCGACCCAGGACATCGACGGCCTACAGATTCCTGTCCACACCCTGATCAAGGGCGACTTGCTCGCGCTGTCCATCGCAGCAGCCTCCATCTTGGCTAAGGTCGAACGCGACGCGCTCATGGATGGGTACGATGTGAGCTACCCGGCGTACGGTTGGATACGAAACAAGGGGTATGGCACAGCCGCCCACCGCGCCGGCATCGCCGAGCACGGGGCGTGCGAATACCATCGGAAGACCTGGCAGCTGACACCCAAGGTGCCGGGAACGAACATCGAGTCAGGGGGCGAGGGGAAAACACCATGAGTGCCGAAGACCTGGAGAACTACGAAGCGGAACTCGAGCTACAGCTCTACCGCGAATACAAGGACGTGGCGAACCTCTTTAATTACGTCGTGGAAACCGAGCGGCGTTTTTACCTGGCCAACAACGTTGACCTGAAGACCCGCTCGGCCGACGGCGAGGTCTTCTTCGACCTCACGCTCACCGACGCCTGGGTCTGGGACGTCTACCGCACCGGCCGCTTCGTGCAGTCGGTGCGCATCGTGACGTTCAAGGACGTGAACATCGAGGAACTGAACCGCGTCGATGACCTGTCCATTCCCAAGGAGGGGCTGAACTAGCCGCTCCGGCCACGATCGCCTAGTCATGGCGGTCCCTGCCCCCGAAGCCGTCCCGCCGTTCGCGGGGCGGATTCGGGGGCAGTCTTGCTTCCTGCTCCGGGTCGCCCCGCGGGCTGCGACAGGCTCGCCCCCCCAATCCCGCCACGCGACTCCCGCCGTGATTCCGCAGGGAGATGGAAAACCGGGTTGGATGCCCGAATCCACGAAGGCCTTTTCCCCGGACCTGCCCCCCGCGACTCGCCGTGAGGCCTTCCCGGGAATTCTTCGCGCCCATTTTCGGCCGGTCGATCGGACACCAGCTCGGGATACTTCAAAAAGAATCCACGTGTAGCGCGTCACCTTTCCGGTAATTGCGGAAACTTTACCAATAAAGGCACATTCGATGGTTGAACTATGGTCATCGAGCGGCAACAATAACGTCTATGCGTCACATCGGTGGTGAGGCACGCGCCTTCATCGGGGCCACTTCCGCGGCAACGCACAGAACCGAGAAGGACGAAAACCTACGGGGTGAATCACTTGCAAAAGAAGAAAATCGTCACGGCACTTGCCCTCGCCGTCGCGGTAACCGGAAGCAGTACGGGCTTTTCCCCACCAACAATCATCCATGAAGTCGCTGCTGCGCAGGCAGCCGCGTTGACGCCACCCACGGCGTTCCATCCCGCCGCGGCAGCTGCCGGCATCGCGGCGAAGAAGGTGAATCTCAAGAAGGTCAACACCTACAACCTGAACCTGCGGCAGGGCAAGAGCACCGGCACCAAGGTGCTGGTCACGATCCCCAAAAATTCCGCACTCACCGTCACCGAGACCAGCGGAACCTGGAGTAAAACCAACTACAAAGGAAAGTCGGGCTGGGTGGCGTCGCGCTACCTGAAGAACGCGCCCGCGGCCAAGGCCCCGGCGAAGCCGCAGAACCAGAAGGTCACCACCTACAACCTGAACCTGCGCCAGGGCAAGAGCACCGGCACCAAGGTGCTGGTGCTGATCCCGAAGAACACCACGATCAAGGTCACGCAGACCAGCGGATCGTGGAGCCGGACCAGCTACAAGGGCAAGACCGGCTGGGTGGCCTCGCGCTACCTAAAGAACGCGTCCTCTTCGACGTCGCCGGCACCCAAGACCACGTACCGCTGGACCACGGCGAACGTGAACGTGCGCAAGGGGCCCGGAACGTCGTACGCCAGCTTGGGCGTGGTGCGTGCCAACGAGCGAGTCACCTACATCAAGTCCTCCAAGGGGTGGTCGAACGTGAAATCCTCGAAGGGAACCGGCTGGATCACCAACCGCTACCTGGCCACCGTGGGTCAGCATCCGGTGTCCGTCTACGGGACGCTGCGCAAGGGGCAATCCGCCTACCACCTGTTGCGGGGGCGAACTGCAAGCGAAACGAAGACGCGGGTGCCCTATTTCAACATGTACCTCAAGCCTGACCAGACCTGGTGGTCGTTCATCATTCCATCCTCGTCGTTCGCCCGTTCGGTGGTCGTGGAGCGCATGGTCATCAAACCCGTCTACTACCATTCGACCTTGGCTAACCTGGACAAGTGGGAACGCTTCGATCCCCGCAAGCCGCTGGCCGACCAGAACTACAACCGCAAGCTGGTCACCGACCAGGATGGCAAGAGGTCGTGGGCCTATGTCGGCGCCTCGAAGATCAGCAACTACCTGACCAAGAGCGGGATCCGCGTGACCTCCGGCGACTACTTGAGGAGGTTCTAGCCATGAAGCAGGGCAAGGCCATCACCGCCGTGGCCTCGGTCGCGGTTCTCGTCGGCCTTGGCGCGTGGGGGATCGGGCTGGCGGGCACGGCCAGCGGCGATGCTCCGGAGCCTCCACCCGATCTCGATGCGGGGCCCGTGGTTGCGGAAACCAACCCCACCACCGGCGACAAGGTCAAGACCGACAAATTCGACAACGTGGAGAAAAGCGCCGGCGAAAAGGCCGGCCTGGTCGACGCGCGGACCAACAAGAGCTATTTCACCATCGAAGTCACGAACAGTGAAGTGGTGGACCAATGCGATCCCCGTGTCGGCATCGACAAGCTCAAGCCGACGCGCGCGGCGTTCCTGGTCCTGGACATCACCGCATCCTTGGACGCCAACGTCTCAAAGAACGTCGGCGGAGAGGGCGGCGAGCTGTACATGCCGCTGGTGGCGGAGACGTTCTCGGTGGCCGGATCCAGCGGGACCCCGGATCGCAACGTCACATCGGAAACGGCCTGGGGCTGCTTCGATGACGCCGTGTTGTTGCCTCCGGTGGTCAACCCCGGCCAGAGCGTCACGGGCAAGTTGGTGCTTGACGTGGATGCCCTCACGGGACAGGTCACCTACGACCCCGAGAACAACGGCGGATGGTCGTGGCCGTACGGAGGATAGCCCGGTGAGGACTGAGGGGCCGAGTCGTCCATTGCCCCGCGCTCGGGCGTGAACCTCTGGGCCACCATGCCGAAGGTTCGATATCCAAAACACCTCACTTGTCGACTTCGCCGGAGATTTCCCGGTGAAACCCGGATTTCGAACATTCTGACGCTATGATCAAGCGGAAGCATAAAAACTCGATTCGGCGTACGTATGGCGGATCAAGATCCTTCGCACGGGCCACCACCACGGCGGTGCGCAGCATCGAGTGGAACCAGGACCAATGGGGGGATCCGATTGCAGAAGAAACGAATCATGACGGCGCTGGCACTCGCCGTCGCGGTGACAGGAAGCAGCACCGGCTTTGTGTTGCCGGCGGCCGGCCAGGTACACGCTCCGGCAACGGGAACGGCCGGGGCAGCGCCGATGGTCCTGGAGCCAAGCGCGGCTGCGGCAGGCATCGCCGCGAAAAAGGTGAACCTGAAGAAGGCGACCACCAATAACCTGAACCTGCGCCAGGGCAAGAGCACTCGGACGAGGGTACTGCTGACGGTCCCGAAGAACACCGCCGTCACCGTCACCGAAACCAGCGGCACCTGGAGCAAGACAACCTACAAGGGCAAGACCGGGTGGTTGTCCTCCCGGTACCTCAAGAACGCACCCGCCGCCCGGAAAACCGCGCCCAAGCCACAGTCGATCGCGCACCGCTACACCACCGGCTTCACCACCCTGCGCAAGAGCGCATCGGCCAAGAGCCAGTCGTTGGGGTCCTACCAGCGCCGGGCCAAGGTCGAATTCCTCTCCGCCTCCGGGGCATGGACCAAGGTCAAGGTTTCGGGCAAGACCGGCTTCATGGAATCCGCACGTCTTTCCAAGACCAATCCCGCCGTGGTCAACCGATGGTTGAAGTCCAAGCAGGTCGTTTACAAGAGCACCAGCAACAAATCCGGCAGGGTCACCACGGTGGAGAAAAACACCAAGGTCGAATGGCTGCGCACCGGCACCGGCTGGACCGCCATACGGACCGGGAAGGGCAATGGGTGGGTGCCGACCTCGGCCCTGGCCAACACCGCCATCAAGCCAACTGCCCCCAAAACAACTGCACCCAAGGCCAGCTACCGCTGGACAACGGTGAAGGTGAACATCCGCAAGGGAGCTGACACTTCGCACAAGAGCCTGGGCCTGGTACCGGCCAACGAGCGGGTCACCTACCTCAAGACCGCCAACGGTTGGTCGAACGTCAGGTCTTCCAAGGGTACCGGCTGGATTTCGAACAAGTACCTGGACAAGACCGGCCAGTACTCGTTTGCGGTCTACGGCACGTTGCGCAAGGGGCAATCGGCTTACTACATCCTCAAGGGGAAGACGTCCAGGGAAACCAAGACGACGATCGCCAGGCACAGCATGTACCTGCAGCCGAACAAAACCTGGCTCTCCTACGTCATCCCCAGCAAGAAGGCCTCCGACAAGGTGGTTGTCGAGCGGATGGACATCAAGCCGGCCAGCTACCGGGCCACCGTGGCCAACATGGACAAGTGGGAACGCTTCAACCCCAATAAGCCGCTGGCCGACCAGAACTACAACCGCGTGCTGGTCACCGACAAGGACGGCAAGAAGTCCTGGGCCTACCTGGGATCGAAGAAGATCGGCAAGTATCTGACCAAAAACGGAATCCGCGTGACTTCCGGCGACTATCTGAAGAGGTTCTGACCATGAAAAAGCAGGGCAAGATCGTCACCGGCGTCGTCTCAGGCGTTGCGGCCGTCGGCCTCGCGGCCTGGGGCATCGGGATGGCCGGTGCCGCCAACAGCACGGAGTGGGAGCTCCCCGGCGACCTCGTCGCAGGCCCCGCAATCGCCGAAGTCGATCCGTCCACCGGCTCCGAGGTGAAGATCGACAAGTTCGACAACGTCCAGAAAAAGGCGGGCGAAAAGGCCGGCCTGGTCGATGAAGAGACGAACAAGAGCTACTTCACCATCGAGGTCACCAACACCCAGTTGCTGGGCCAGTGCACATCACGCGTGGGGAACCAGACACTCAAGCCGATGCGCACCAAGTTCCTGGTCCTGGACGTCGAGGCGACCCTGGCAGCCTCCGTCTCCTCGAAGGTCGGTGGCGGGGCACAGGAGCTGTACATGCCGCTGGTCGCCGAGGCGTTCTCGGTGACCACCTCCAGCGGGCCCGCGGACCGCAACGTCACCTCGGAAACGGCCTGGGGCTGCTTCGATGATTCGGTGTTGCTGCCGCCGGTGGTCAACCCAGGCCAAAGCGTCAAGGGCAAGGTCGTGCTCGACGTGGATGCCCTCACGGGGAAGGTCGCCTATGACCCCGAGGACAACGGCGGTTGGTCCTGGCCCTACGGTAGCTAGTCCGGAACCAACTTCTCCCGTGTCCGAACCAGGCACCAGAAAGAAATCCACCCAAATGACCGAGCAGCCAGGCAAGCCCGACCCCGAGGACCCCAACGGACCGGGGGGTGCCCAGGGGGAAGAACCCGAAACCGAGGACTTCGGGTTCCTCGCCGGTGGCCACTCTGAGGACAGCTCGGTGTCCTTCGAGTTCGGCGGCGTCGAGCACGATCCCGAGGTCGGAAAGCGCGCCTTCGACGCTTCCATCCCCGCCCTGAACGCGGCACTGTTGGACTACGCCCACGCACTGGAGGAGCGCCAGGGACGGATCTCAGATGCCCTGCGCCGGCCGGAGCTGGCACCGGAGCTGTTCGCTGCCTCCCGGGGCGTCCATGTGGCGCTGGCCGAGCTCCTGGAGGCGCACCAGGTGTACACCGGCGAGGGCCTGCCTGAGGTGCCGGCGGATCGGTCCCTCCCGGACGAGGCCACCGCCCCGGAGGAATGGGCGGCACTGCTCGCCGCCAACGAGTCCACCGAGGATGCCGACGACACGCATTGGCCGCGCCCCACCGAGCTCGGTGCAACCGTGGTCCTGGACCGGGTGATCCACCAAACCCCGGCCGAGTTCGTACGGCTGGACACCGCGCAGGTCTTCGGTAACGGGGTGCTGCTGATGGTCGACTACGTCAACATGCGCGGCGCCCGCGAAGACGGCCTGATCTGGTTCCGCCGCAGCAACGAACAGCACGGAAACGTCGAGATCTCCCTGCGGCTGGGCAATGCGGCCACAGGCGCGCCGCAGCGTTGTGCGCCGCACCGGGCCGACGGGAACGTGGGGCCGCACTGCTACACGCTGAACCACCAATTCTGGATCCATCCCGCACCGGAGGCCGAAGTACTCACCGGGACCCTCACCGTTCACGACGCGATTGCCGCCGACGGCAGGGCCGAACCGCTGGAGGTCCGGTTCCGGTTGGAGACCTCCGTGCTGCGCGAGGCAATCAGCCGCATCCGCACCTTCGGGCCCCGGGAGCCGGGCACATGATTCCCGAGCGCTGGGTGCCGGGCACCTTCGCGGCCGGGCTCCTGATGCTGTGCCTGCGCGGCACCAGGGGCCCGAGCGACATCGAACTCCAGATCGACGGGCACCTCCGGCGGGTGGCCCAGGCCCAAGTCCTTTCGGCCGCTACCGCGGTACCCGGCTTCCCCCTTAGCTGAGTCAGGCGCTCGCCGGGATCCCTGCGAGCGGTTATCCACTCTCCTGCCTGCGGCACGGCGCTCGCCGGCCGACCCGATTCATCCTTGAAACCAACCGGCCAGCAACTCCGCCAACGCCCGGGGCCCGCGGTCGGATGACCCAGGAGTGTGCCCATGAACCACAACCAAGAACTCGGTGCCGCCGGCGAGGAGCTTGCCGCTTCATATCTCACCGGCGCCGGCTACAGAGTGTTGGAACGCAATTGGCGCTGCCAGCTCGGCGAGCTGGACATCGTCGCCGAGACCCACGGCCGGATCGTCGGGGTGGAGGTCAAGACGCGCAGCTCGATGGGATTCGGGCACCCGGCCGAGGCAGTGAACCCGCAGAAGCTGCGCCGACTCTCACGCCTGGTGCGGCGCTGGTGCATGACCCACCGCCGCAATCCGCACACCGTGCGCGTGGACGTGGTGGCAATCCTCATGGCACCGGGGCGCGAACCTAGTATCGAACACCTGATCGGGGTGGAATCGTGAGCCTGGCCCGCACCCTTGGCATCGGCCTGACCGGTCTCAACGGCCAGCTCATCGAGGTGGAAGCCGACGTAGGCAACGGCATCCCCGCCTTCATCCTGCTGGGGCTGCCCGACGCTGCCCTCAACGAATCGCGCGAGCGCATCCGCTCCGCGGCCCGCAACTCCGGCATCCCGCTGCCCAACCGCCGCCTCACGGTGAACCTGACGCCCGCGACGCTGCACAAGCGCGGCTCCGGATTCGACCTGGCGATCCTGCTGGCGGCGCTGGCCGCGGACCGATCCATCGCCCCGGCCCCGGGCGTTGTCTACCTTGCCGAACTCGGGCTAGACGGATCGTTGCGTCCCGTTTCCGGGGTGCTTCCGGCCGTCATGGCGGCCGTGCGGGACGGCTACCCGAACGTCGTGGTCGCCACCGAGAACCAGGCGGAGGCGGAATTGGTTGCCGGGGCCTCGGTACGGTCCCACGCCCACCTGTCCCAAGTGCTTGCCGAATGCGGCGCCGATCCGCTGGAGCTGCAATACAGGGCCCGGCATGACTCGCCCGCGCGCAAGAGCGCCGGATGGCCGGCAACCCGCACGCCGGCCATGGACCTCTCAGAGGTGGTGGGCCAGGCCCAGGGACGGTACGCGCTGGAGGTTGCGGCCGCCGGCGGCCACCACCTGCTCTTCACCGGGCCTCCCGGGGCCGGAAAGACCATGCTCGCCCAACGCCTGCCCGGGTTGCTGCCGGACCTTGACGATGTCCAGGCCCTGGAAACCACGGCGGTGCACTCGCTGTCGGCCGGCGGGCGACCCATCGATTCCTTGCTGCGCCGCCCGCCCTTCGAGTCCCCGCACCACAGCGCCTCCATGGTGGCGCTGATCGGCGGGGGCAGTGGCATCCCGCGGCCCGGCTCCGCTTCCCGCGCGCATCGGGGCGTGCTTTTCCTGGACGAGGCACCGGAATTTTCGGCTACGGCCCTGGACGCGCTGCGCCAGCCGCTGGAATCCGGCGTGCTCACCCTGCACCGGGCATCCGGCACCGCCAGCTACCCGGCACGGTTCCAGCTCCTGCTGGCCGCCAACCCGTGTCCGTGCGGGCGGAACCTGGGTAAGGGCACCGACTGCACCTGTAC